>JANYAA010000366.1 GCA_025355255.1 Chloroflexota bacterium
GTAGAACTTGGAGCCGATGGGGAACGTCAGCGCCGCCGGCATCTGGATGAACGCATCCAAGCGGTAGTCCGGGCGTCCGGCCTCGAGGACGAGGACGCGGGTATCTGGCGCAGCGCTCAGCCTGTTGGCGAGCACCGAGCCCGCGGAGCCGCCCCCGACGATGATGAAGTCGTGCTGCGTCATGACCATGCGGCGAATCTAGCAGCGCCGCTTGGGGGCTCGGGCGGCGGTTGCGCTACGGGACCGCCGCCCGCTGCACGGCGAGCAGCGCCCACATGGCGCCGAAGACCAAAAATGGGCCAAACGGCACGTAGGTCTTGAGCGTGATGCGCCGCAGCACGAGCAGCAGGACGATCACCACGCCGGCGCCGAGCACACCGTAAACCACGCCGCCAATCAACTTCCACGGACCCACCAGCAGGCCCACCGAGACAAGCAGCTTCACGTCGCCCAGACCGAAGGCGCCCGCGCCAAACGGGATGGACATGGCGAACAGGACCAGGGGCAGCCCCAGCGCGACGACAATTGTGACCGGCAGGCCACCCGGGCCCACCAGCGGGTTGGCACCCGCGAGGGCGAACACGAGCGCGATGGGGATGGCTGGCAGCGTCAGCTCGTCGGGGAGCAGCCGCTGGTCAAGGTCAATGGCCAGCATCAGGACAAGCGCCGCCAAATACGCGCCGAATACCAGCCGCGCGACGCTGTCCTCGTAGACGAGCGTTACCGCGCCCAGCGCAACTGCTCCGGTAAGGACCGCCACCAGCGTCCGCCAGCCCGGCGCGCGGCCGCCCTCATCCTTCTCGTGCGCCGGCCAGCGCACCGCGAACCGGTCCGAGGCATAGCCCCAGAGCGCGCCGGCGATGGCCAGCACGACGGCGAGCGGCGTCATGAGCGGGGGTCCACGACCTGCGGGGACGAACCAGCGTCAGCCGGCACCCGTCAGCGCCAGCTCCACGAGCGTGGCCAGAGACGTGCCGTTCGCACCGCGCGGCGCAAACGGAAGCGCTTTGCGGTAGTACGAGGTGGCGGCGATGTCGAGGTGGGCCCACGGCACCGTCCGGAAGCTCTCTAGGAACAGGCCGCTCTTCACGAGCCCGCCCTCGACGCTGCCGGAGTTGGTGATGTCGCCCGTCCAGCTCTCCATCTCTGAGCGGTAGTCCTGCACCAGCGGCAGCCGCCAGAGGCGCTCGCCCGCACGGTCCGCGGCGGCTTCCACCTCGGTCCACCACGGGTCAGGCGTGGCGAACACACCGGTGACGAGATGGCCTAGCGCGCGGCCGACAGCACCCGTCAGGGTGGCCACGTCCACCAGATGCGTTGCGCCAAGTTGCTCGGCGTACGTCATGGCGTCGCCCAGGATCAGGCGACCCTCGGCGTCCGTGTTGATGACGTCCACCTGCAGCCCGTTGAGCGCCTTGACGATGTCGCCCGGCCGCGTGGCGTGGTCGCCGGGCATGTTCTCCACGGCCGGCGCCACCGCAAGCAGCGGGAGGCCGGGGGCGAGACGCGCAGCGGTGACGATGGCCGCGATCACGATGCAGGCACCGGTCTTGTCCATCTTCATCTCTTCCATGCGGTCAGAGGGCTTGATGCTGATGCCGCCGGAGTCAAAACAGACGCCCTTGCCAACCATGGCGATGAGGCGGCCCCGCGAGTCGCGGGCCCCCTCCGGACCAGAGCGCATCACGATCATGCGCGGCGGGTTGTCGGAGCCGCGGCCGACGGCGAGGAACATCCCCATGCCCAGTTCGGCCGCGCGCTTCTCATCGATGACGTCGATGGCGAGACCGTAGGTATTGGCAAGCGCGGTGGCCTCGTCCGCGAGGACCTGCGGGCTGACGTCGTTCGCGGCGCGGTTGGCCAGACGGCGGGCGATGTTGGAGCCCTCGCCGATAATCTGGCCGCGCTTTGCGGCGGCGGCGATGGCCTCAGCCGCGCCCGCCGCAGCGGCAGCATCGGTCGTGATCAGAAGGAGCTCGTCCAGCACAGGCGGCGCGGTGTCAGTGTTGTCGAGGTAGATGGTCTTGGGGTCAAACCCGCCCTCGACGATGCCGCGGACCACCATGTCGGCGGCAACCGCAGAACCCTCGCCGAGCCCTGCGGCAACCGGATCAAGCCAGTACGCCAGCGTGCGCGCACTGCGCCCCGCGAGGCGACGGATGGACGAGGCGGCCTGGCGGCGGGCGGTCTCGCGATCAAATTCGTCCGCCGGTCCCCCGCCAACCACGAGAAGACGGCCCGCGGGCAGTTCGCCGGAGGCGGCGAGGACGGACGCGTACGCCTTGGCACGCAGTTCGCCCAACGCAGCCAGCCCACGGAGTTCTCCGCCGGAGCGGCGGTCAAGCTCGTCAAGCGGTCCGGTGAACCCGGGCTCCCCCACCAGCGGGACCACCAGCAGATCTGCGGCTGCCTCCCAGGGTTGGGCGATAACGACGCGGATCTGCACGGCCGAGGACCTCCGGTGTGAAGGCGCCGGCTGCGCGTACAGCGCGGAGCGGGCGCGAGACGATGGGCGGGAAGTGGCGCCAGTGTACCGCCGAGCGAGGCCCCGGCCGCGCGCCGAAACGTGCGCTATTGACCCTGGTTCAGCACGGCGTTGATGAGGCCCTTCGTCGTGTCGATGGCGATCACCGCCTGGTTGAGCCCGCCGCGCGCGATGTCGTTCATGATCCCCACGACCCCCGTGGCGTCCTTCGGCAGCCCGGCCCGGGCCTGCTGCTCTGCAGCGAGGGCTTTGCGCACGGCGCTGGTCACGTGGCCCTTCGCGTCGCGCAGTGTCGCATAGAGGTTGCGCAATGCCCCGTCGTACGCGGTCTTGGCGTTGAGCCAGGCGGTCAGCGTGGTGACATCGGCATTCTTCGCCAGCCTGTCGCGGAACGCGCCCGTCTGGGTCGCTGCGGCGTCGGCCGAGTCCAGCAGCTTGAGCGCCTGCCCGTACCGAGCGGCCGAGCCGTCGCGGACAGCCTTGGCGGTGTACCCGTCGTGCTTGGCGAGGAGCGCCGGGACGGCTGATGCGTCAAGGGCCTGCTCGGAGATCACGGTCCAGTTGTCGGCGAGTCCCGACACGAGCATCCGCGCCTTGCCCAGCTGGTCGTAGCGCGCAGCGAGCGCGGGCGAGACGTAGAGCTCGCTGTGGCCGGTGATGTACGGCACAGCCGCCAGGGCACGAGCCAGCGCGTCAGACGCCGCGTTCACCGCTGACAGCCGGGCGGCGCCCGCGTTCAGGGCCGTCTGCAGGGCCGCCGTGTCGCCGTTGAGCAGGCTGGTCAGCGCGTCGCGACCGGCGACGCCGACCTGGTCCACCGCGCTGGCGAGCCCTGCTAGCTGCGCGGCAGCCCCGTCGATGGCCGGCTTGGCCGCGCTGTCGGCGACGAATGTCAGCTCAGCCCGGGCGGCGGTCCCAGGCGTGTGGTTCAGCGCAGCGGCCACGCCGGCGCCGCCGAGAGCGAGGAGCACGGCAAGCACGAGCCAGCCGATGCCGGCGACAGCTGCGCGCAGGATCCCGAGAGGTGCCACGGCGCGCAGCGTACCGGGTTAGGCGCGGTGGCGCCGAGTCTGGTCCCGCGACGCCGGCTACTGGTCCTTCAGCTTGCGCTGCAGGTGGGTCAGGCCGCCCTCCATCGGGCGCGGGTCAAACCCAAACCCGGTCTTGACCGAGTCCGCCGGGCCAATGTTGTCGAGGCGCAGCTGACGAAGCTGGTCTGTGGCAACGGGGAACGGCAGGCGGATCGACTCCGAGACGCCCGCCACGAGGCGGATCAGCGCCACGGGCATCGGCACCAGCAGCCGCTTCTTGCCCATCCCGCGCAGCACCTCGGCCACGATTTCCCTATAGGTCCAGTAGCGCGGCCCGCCAAGCGGGTACTCGCGCCCGATCGTCGCGTCGTCAGCGACGGCCATCGTGATCACGCGCGCCAGATCCTCAATCGCGAGCGGCTGGAACCGCGCGTTCCCTGACCCGGTGATCGGCACGATGCCGGGCGACATCCGCACGAGGCCCGCGAGGATGTTGAAGAACCCGTCGCGCGGACCAAACAGCAGCGACGGGGCCAGGATGGTCCAGCGCAGCCCGCTCTCGCGGACGATGGCCATGCCCTTGGCCTTCGAGGACCCATAGTGCAGGTCCGGCTCATCCACAACAGCCAAGGCTCCAAGATGCACAAAGCGGGAGACGCCAGCGTCGGTGGCGGCCTTGACAACGTTGCGCGTGCCCTCCGTGTTCACGAGACGCAGCGAGGCGCCCTTGTCCAAGTCGCGCGCGATGGCGACAAGGTGGACGACGGTGTCGACACCCGCAAGTGCGCCTGGGAGGGTTTCGGGCTTGGTGACGTCGCCGTGTCGGAACGCAAGGTTGGCGTGAGCGCCCTCGGGCAGACGCGCGAGGACCAAGTCCTCCGCCTTGGGGTCCCGGACCAGCGCCACCACCTTGTGGCCTGCGTCGAGGAGGGCTGGGAGGGTGTGGCTGCCCACGAACCCGCTGGCGCCGGTGAGAAGGATGGTTGACATGCTGCGCTTGCTCCCCTGGAACCACGACTCGGGGTTACGTGTGTACCCCTCGTTCGCACACGGTACGCCCGCGGATGGCTGCCGACCTGTTCCGGCCCTACGATGCGCACATGGCCAACCTTGACCCCCGAACCCTCCGCGACCTCCTCCATGCGATGCCGAAGGCGGAGCTGCACCTCCACCTTGACGGGTCGCTCCGCGTTGACACGGCGCTTGAGATCGCCCGAACGCGCGGCATTGACGCGCCGACGACCTTCGCCGGGATGCGTGGCGTCCTGGTGGGACCCGAGCAGTCCGTGGATCAGGCCGCCCTGCTGGCGGCGTTTGACCTGCCGATTGCGCTCATGCAGGACGAGGAGGCCCTTGAGCGAATCGCGGCCGATCTAGTCGAGGACAAGGCCGCCGACAACGTGCGGTACGCAGAGATCCGGTGGGCGCCGCTCCTCCACGAGGATGAGGGGCTGACGGGGCGCGAGGTGGTGGAGGCCGTGTGGCGCGGCGCCGCGCGTGCCGCCCAGGGCCGCACGGCTGGCAGCCGCAACATCGAGGTCCGCCTGATCGCCACCCTCATGCGCTCGCACGAGCCGGAGCGCAACCTGGCGTTCATCCAGGAAATGGAGGAGTACGGGATCCCCGACGGGCTGGTGGCCGTGGATCTCGCCGGGCAGGAGGCGCGCTTCCCGGATCCGGAACTGCACCGCGAGGCCATCGAGCTCGCCCGCGCCATCGGCCTCCACGTCACGCTGCACGCGGGCGAGTGGGGAGGCGCGGCGCAGGTCCGCCGGGCGCTCCAGTTGGACCCGGAGCGCATCGCCCACGGCCCGCTGGCGATTGACGACCCCTCGCTCGTGGCGGAGCTCATCGCGAGCGGCACGTGGCTGGATCTCTGCCCCACGTCCAACGTTCAGGCGTCCATTGTCCCCAGCATCGAGGCCCACCCGCTCCGCCGCCTGCTGCACGCCGGTGTTGCCGTCACGCTGAACACGGACGACCTCACCGTCTCCGACATCACGCTCACGCAGGAGTACGTCCGGGCCGTCGAGCGCATCGGCCTGACGCTGCCCGAGCTCTGGGAGCTGGATCTCGCAGCGGTCGATGCCGCCTTCTGTGAGCCCGCGGTCGCGGACCGGCTGCGCGCCGAGTTCGAGGCCTGGGGCGCAGGCATCCCCGAGCTCGCCGGCTAGCCGACGGTCTCGGCCGCCAGCTCGTCCAGAACCTGCGCAAGTTCGGCCGCATCGGCCGCTACACGTGTTGGCCGCTCGTCGCCAGTTAGCGCCTCGGCGGCGGCGGCCGACGTGACGCCTGTCAGCACCAGGACGGTGCGCGCGCCCACCGCCTTGCCGGCAGCGATGTCTGACAGCGCATCACCGATCATCACGGCATCGGCCGCCCGCGAGCCTGCCCGGCGGATCGCCACCTCCAGCAGGTACGGCCCGGGCTTGCCCACGTCGGCCTGCGCATTCGTTCGCGCTGCCGTCTCGATGGCGGTCACGGCGGATCCGGCACCGGGGCGAAACCCGTACTCGGTGGGGTACATCGGGTCCCGGTTGGTGGCCACCAGCACGGCGCCGGCCCGCACGCAATCGGCAGCGGCCGCAACGCGCAGATAGGTCATATCGGGGTCAAGACCCACCACCACAGCGTCCGGCCGGCCCGCAAGACCAAAGCCGTCAGACCGCTCGGCGCGCATGCGTTCGGCGACATCGGCAGCCGATACCACGTCGAAACCCACCTCCGCGAGCTCCTGCGCAAGCCCAGGCGTGCCCGATGCCAGCACGCGCCGAACCGCGGGCAGGTTGTCGCGGATCCACACAGCGCTTGCCTGAGCGCTGGTCACGACGGCCGCGGGGTCGTACGGAGCGCCAAAGCTCAAGAGTCGCGCCCGGTACTCGCTGCTGTGCGCGGTGGCGTTGTTGGTGACGTAGATCACCCGGTCCCCGGCTGCCGCACGAGCGGTCAGGAGCGCAGGGACACCCGGCACGGCCTCGCGGCCGCGGTAGACGACGCCATCGAGATCAACGAGCAGCAGCACGTGGCGATGCTACCGTGGGCGCATGGCTCCGGCCCCCAGCTCCGCCCTCGACGGCATCGACCGCCTCGTGGTGGACGGCACGAACTTCCTGTACCGGCTTGGTTCGGGAACTGCGGCGCCGCCCGCCGCCATCGTCGGCCGTCTTCGCGCGGCCATCCCCGGTGACGTCGAGATCCAGCTGGTATTCGACGGCATGGGCCACGGCGTGACCGGGCGCGTGGCGCAGAAGATGCACGTGCGCTGGTCCGGCCGCCGGACGGGCGACGACGTGATCCTGGAACTGCTGGGCACGGTGCCGTCAGATGCGGCGCGCGTCCTGGTGGTCACCGACGACCGCAACCTGCGCATCGCGCTCACCGCACGTGGCGCACGGACCGTGCCGCTCGTGTGGCTGGCCAACCGATTGTCGATCCCCATCCTGTCGAGCCCCGCCCCAGGCAACCGGCGGCCCCCGATTGGCTCAGGCGCGCCCAAGCCGGGTGCGGGCGGTCTGGCGGGCGCACAACAGGACACACGCGACGACGATCGGCCCCGCTGGCGGCCCGGCCGCGGCGCCACCACCAAGGTTGGCCCGGGCTTCCGCGTTGCCCGTCACAAGCGGCACCCGAAGAACCCGGCACCCTGACGTCTGGCATCCACGCGCCCGCCGTCCGCTCGTCCTGTTAGGATCTGCCCGTGATCAGCCAGACGCTCGACAAGATCTGGAGCAGCATCCTCCAGTTCTCGGCAACCTTCGTCACCCCGGACTGGGGCGCCCTCATCGGGCTGCTGCCCATCCTGCTTGTCATCGGCGTCGTCGGCCCGATCGTGTCCCTGCTGGCCCTCGCATGGTTCCGTTATGCGGCCTGGCGCCCGCGGCGGGCCACCAAGTTCGCCCCCGAAGTTCGGGCAGCGGCGCTGGACGCTGACGGCAACCCGGTCTATCCGGTTGGCGAGCCGTACAGCCCTCGGGAGCGCGTCATCTACCAGCCGGGCGCAACGCGCTCGGCCTCCGGCGAGGAGCTGGTCCTGGGCTGTCCCAAGTGCGGGCTGGTCCGGGCTGTCACAATCCCCTCCTGCGGGAACTGTGGTCTCTCGTTCACACTGAAGCCCACCACCAGATCGCTCCGCCCGGCCGGTCCCCCGCCGGGTGGCGCCGCCACCGCCTGACCCCCCGGCCGCCTCCGCGGCCACAAGCGTCCCGGGAATACAGATGGCACAGGCGTCCTCAATCCTGTTCGTGCTCGGCTCCATCGCGGCGGCGCTGGCGTTCGCCGCCCATGTGGGCCATGCCGTGCTGCTGGCGAACGGCCGCCGGCTTGCCGTGTTGGCGCCAGCCGGTCCCATGCCCGCCTTTGCGGCCGGCGGCGTCACGGGCTCCTTCGTGACGGCGCGCGCCGCTGCGGCGAGCACCGGCGGCCTGCGCGCGGCTGGCGCCTCACCGCTCTCGCGTGCGGCCTGGGGCGCCGCGGCCATCGCCTTCGCGCTCCTGCTCGCATCGCTGGTGACGCGCGGCATCGCCGTTGGCCGTGGGCCCTACGGCAACCTCTACGAGTTCAGCGCGGCCTTCGCCACGTCGATGCTGGGCGGCTACCTCTACCTCGGCCGCCGCTACGCCATCCGCCAGCTTGGGCTGATCCCCACGGGCGTGGCCCTCGCGATGATCCTGTATGCCTCGTCCCTGCCCGGGGACATCGAGCCGCTGGTCCCAGCCCTGCAGAATGCCCCGCTGCTCACCATCCATGTCGGGCTGGCGGTGATCTCGTACGGCATCTTCGCCACGGCGTTTGCCGCAGGCGTGGGCTACCTTGTTCAGGGCACCGCAGACAGGTTTAGCTGGCTGCCGTCGCACAAGACGCTCGATGAGGCGGCCTACCGCGCGGTGATCATCGCGTTCCCCATCTTCGCCACGATGATCGTGCTGGGCTCCTGGTGGGCGTCCATCGCGTGGTCCCGCTACTGGGGCTGGGACCCGAAGGAGACCTCCGCGCTGGTCACATGGCTCACCTACGCGGTCTACCTCCACGCGCGCAACCAGCGTCGCTGGGCTGGCCGGCCGGCGGCGATCCTGCTCGTCATCGGCTTCGGCATGGTGCTGGTCACGTACTCGGGCAGCTTGTGGTTCACCGGGCTCCACGCGTACAGCGGGCTCTGAGCAACGGGCGTCTCAAGGGCGGTCGGGGGCCCCAGCCGCGCGTGCGAGTAGACTCGCCCCAATGACCAGCGATCCCGCCGCCTCGAGCCTGCCGCCCAGCCTGAAGGGCAAGCGACGCTCCCCCAGCCTGACACCGCGCCTGTTCACTGCGCTCGTCGCCGCGAGGACCGCCGCCGCGGCATCGCGCCTCCTGGGCCGAGGCGGCGGCACACAGGTGCCCGGGCGCATCGCCCGACGCATCGATCCGGACGTCCTCGCGAAGCTTGTCGGAGGCTCCGGTGTGCCCGTGGTGGCGATCACCGGCAGCAACGGCAAGACGACCACCGCGCGCTTCACCGCCGAGTTGCTG
>JANYAA010000045.1 GCA_025355255.1 Chloroflexota bacterium
GAGGAGATGCTGGAGGCGCCGAAGCCGCGCGCCGCCAAGGAGAAGCTCCCCAACCCCAGGCAGATCACGGGCTCGCTGGACCAGTACGTCATCTCGCAGGAGAAGGCGAAGAAGGTCCTTTCGGTTGCCGTCTACAACCACTACAAGCGGATCAACGCTGGCGCCTCCATTGACGACGTTGAGCTGCAGAAGTCCAACGTCTTGCTTGTCGGACCCACGGGCTCGGGCAAGACGCTTCTGGCCCAGACGCTGGCCCGGATCATCGACGTCCCGTTCTGCATCGCGGACGCCACCTCGCTCACCGAGGCTGGCTACGTTGGCGAAGACGTCGAGAACATCCTGCTGCGGCTGATCCAGGCGGCCGATTTCGACATCGCGCGCGCCCAGCGCGGCATCATCTACATCGACGAGATCGACAAGATCGCCCGCAAGTCGGACAACCCGTCCATCACGCGCGACGTGTCCGGCGAAGGCGTCCAGCAGGCGCTGCTCAAGATCCTGGAGGGGACGGTTGCCAACGTGCCGCCGCAGGGCGGGCGCAAACACCCCCACCAGGACTTCATCCAGATCGACACGACCAATATCCTGTTCATCTGCGGCGGGGCGTTTGACGGGCTGGAGAAGATCGTCGAGGAGCGGGTGGGCCGGCGGTCCATCGGCTTTGGCAACGAGGGCGCGCTGGCCCGCGAGGACCGGGCCAAGATCATCGAGAAGCTGATGCCGGAAGACCTGCTGAAGTTCGGGCTGATCCCGGAGTTCATCGGACGCCTACCGGTGATCGTCACGCTCTCGCCGCTCACCGTTGAGGATCTGGTGCGGGTGCTGACCGAGCCGCGCAACGCGGTGACCCGACAGTTCCAGAAGTTCCTCATGCTGGACAAGGTGGAGCTGGTCTTCACGCCTGGCGCGCTGCAGGCGGCTGCCGAAGTGGCGCTGGACCGCAAGACCGGCGCCCGCGCGCTGCGCTCCATCGTGGAGGAGGCGCTGCTCGAGGTGATGTTCGACATCCCCGAGCGCACCGACATCCGCCGCTGCGTGGTCACCGAGGAGACGATCCGGGGCGGCCGTGCGCCGCTGCTGCTCACCAACAGCGACCTGGACCGCGGCGTGGATGAGACGAACTACGCCGCGTGGCTGGCGGAGCAGGGCGCGACGGCCTAGGTCTGGCGCACGGTCGCCGGGCTGCAGTCCCCGGCCGGGCGTTTCTCGCCCACGCGCCGGCCGCATGCACCATATGGTTGCCTACAGGGGAAGGCGTGGCTCAAGGTTACGGGCGTGTGCGCCGGACGCGTCATCGGCTGCGCCAAATATCCGGAGCTGTTCTCGGCCGCCTTCCCCGGTAGCAGTCGTGCTTGGGTGGCCGCGCTGACAGCAGGCGAAGCGCCGCCGACGGAACCCGGCCTCGTCTGGGCCAGCGTCGACGGCCAGCGGGTCTACGAGTGGCGTTCCGCAAACCGTGCAGAACGCGGTGCTACACTCCGGGCCTCACGGCGGTGACCGGGAAGAGTAGGTCCGAGGCGACCCACAAGCGAGCGCGGGACGGTGCGAGCCGCGCGGGATCGGCGGTCCGAATGTCGCCTGCGAGCCGTGCGGTTGGCGCCCGATAGCGTGCCGAGAGCGTGACCGGACCAGGCCAGCGCGATGAGCGACACGGCCCCGAACACGGAACCCAGCAGGTGGTACCACGACCCCGTTCGTCCGCTGGACGAGCGGGTTGTTGTTTTCTGGAGCCAACCATGACGCAGCAGACAGACCCGACTGGCACCCTCGCCAAGGCCTATGACCCCGCCGAGTTTGAGGCCGCCGTCTACGACCGCTGGCTGGCTGCCGACACCTTTGCGCCGGACGGCAAGGGTTCAACCGCGGACTGGTCGATGGAGCCCTTCACGATCATCCAGCCGCCGCCCAACGTGACTGGCAGCCTCCACTTGGGCCACGCTCAGCGCACGACGGTGGAGGACCTGATGATCCGCCACGCGCGGATGCAGGGGCGTCCGGCGCTGTTCCTGCCAGGCCTCGACCACGCCAGCATCGCTGCCCAGTTCGTGCTGGACAAGCTTCTGGCCGCCGAAGGGCAAACACGCCAGAGCCTCGGCCGTGACGCGTATCTCGACCGTATGCACACCTTCATCGAGGACACCAAGCAGGTCATCCTCACGCAGCAGCGGCGTGTGGGCGGCAGCTGCGACTGGGGCCGCCTCCGCTTCACGATGGACGAGGTGAGTTCCAAGGCCGTGCGTGAAGCGTTCCTGCGGCTACACCGCAAAGGCCTCGCGTATCGCGCCGAAGCGCTGGTGAACTGGTGCCCCGGCTGCCGCACCAGCGTGAGCGACCTTGAGGTCATCCCCACCCCGGAGACCGGCAAGATCTGGCGCATCCGCTACCACCTGGTGGACGCG
>JANYAA010000405.1 GCA_025355255.1 Chloroflexota bacterium
GGCAGATCCAGAATCCGGTGGATCTGACGACCAGATATTTTGAAGACAAGTCAGTCTTTGTACCCCTCAGGATTTTTGGAAAGACGGAAAGCTACCGTCTTGCCGGGATGATTCCGATGAACCGGAAGCTTGTTGCGGTAGATTCTGCGAAGTTCGCAGAACTTAACCCTGGCGGCAAGGATGTCCCTACATTCTTCCCATTGGGCTCCGACAGGTACGGAAGGGATATCTTCAGCAGGATCATCTATGGTTCCAGGATATCGCTTTCCATAGGACTGGTCTCAATTGCGATTTCCTTCATTCTTGGCCTTGGCATAGGCGGGATTTCCGGATACATGGGCGGAACAGTGGACATGCTGATCCAGCGTTTCATAGAAATACTGCAGGCGATACCGGGCCTTCCCCTTCCGCGAGCGCCGCGGCCCCAGCCGCCAGTCCCGGACCGGCGCACGCGCGCCTGACGTTCCTTGGCCACTCGACCGTGCTCATCGAGGTGGACGACCTGCGGATCCTCACGGACCCCGTCCTCCACGGCGGGATTGGCCCGGTGCGCAGGCAGACAGGCGCGGTCCCGCCTCACCTCTTCGAGGACCTTGACGCTGTATTCCTGAGCCACGGCCACCACGACCACTTTGATCTGCGCTCGCTGCGCTCCATCCCGGGCAAGCCCACGGTCATCGTGCCGCGCGGCTTTGGTCGCCTGGGCGCAAAGGCGGGTTTGGGACCGGTTGAGGAGGTGGAGCCCGGTGACCGCCTCACGATCGACCGGGTCCACTTCGAGGTGGTTGAGGCGGAGCACTCTGGATTTCGCAAGCCGTTCGGCCCGTCCGGCCCAGCGCTCGGGTGCGTCGTGGAGGGATCAAGGACGATCTACTTCCCGGGCGACACCGATGCGTTCGCCCGGATGGGGCGTCTCGCCGGCCGGCTGGACGTGGCGCTGCTGCCCGTGTGGGGGTGGGGGCCGAACATCGGCAAGGGGCATCTTGATCCGCAGCGCGCGGCGGAGGTGGCTGCCGTCCTCGGGCCGCGGCTCGTCGTGCCCATCCACTGGGGCACGCTGTACCCGGTTGGACTCCGGCGCCTGCTGCCGCACCCCTTCGAGGAGCCGGGTCCGCTGTTCGCCGCGACGATGGCCCGGGTGGCCCCGCACATCGCCGTTCGGCTGATGCAGCCCGGGGAGACCCTGGACCTGCCGCCAACCCGCGCCTGACGGCGCCGCCACCCCGAATTCGCATCCGGGGGTGTCTCTATGCGCGCCCGTCCGGTCGATATAGAAACCACACTTGACAAAAGAGAAAGTCACCTTTACTTTTGAACAAGTCAACTAATTGCAGTGTGAGGATCCGATGGCACACGATGTGATCGCCACCTGTCCCGTCTGCGCCGGCGAGCTCGTCGTCACCCGCCTCCGCTGTGGCGAGTGCGGGACCACCATCGAGGGCGAATTCGGCGTTGGGCGGTTTGCCCGCCTGACGCGCGACCAGGTGGTGGTGCTGGAGAGCTTCCTGCGCTCCCGGGGCAACCTTCGAGACATGGAGCGGGAGCTGGGCATCAGCTACCCGACCGTCCGGGCCCGCGTTGAGGCCCTGGTCCGCGCGCTGGGCTTTGGCCCGCGCGATGAGGACGCTTCCGCGGAGGCAGGGGCCGCCACCGCACCCACCGATACCGCCGCTGGGCGCCGGGAGATCCTGGAGCGCCTCGCTCGCAAGGAGCTGACCGCGGAGGAGGCAGCCGATGCCATCCGCCGGCTCGGAAAGGACCCCCGATGACCGAGAGCACGCGCACCGATCCTTCCGCGCGCATCCTGCCGATTGCGCCCGGCGGCGAGCTAGAGTTCCGGCTCAGCTCCCACGACCTGCGCATCCGCGCCGTGGACGGTGACCACGTGGTGATCCGCTCCCGAGGCAACGATGACCTGGAGCGGCACCTGGAGATCCAGACCGGTACGGACTACATCCGCGTATTGGACGGGCCCGCGGGGTCATGGCGCCTTGGCCCCATCACCATGCGGACGGGGCACAACCCGGACCTCGAAGTTGACGTGCCGCGGAACGTGCGCGTTGCCGGGCGGACCATCTCGGGGGACATCACGGCGGTTGGCCTCGGCGCGTCGAGCCGATGGATCACCGCCAGCGGGGACCTGCGCCTGGGCGTTGAGGCGGGGCCGGTGGTGGTGGAGACGATGTCCGGCGACGTCCGGATCGAATCGGGCGCCGCACTCGACGTGACCGCGCGCACCGTGTCCGGCGATGTCCGCGTGCGGGCCCCGCGGATCCTGGCCATTGACGCCGCCACCACGACCGGTGACATCGAAATTGACGCCGCCCTGGCTGAGCGCGGACGCCACACGCTGACCTCGGTCAGCGGCGATGTGCGGCTGTTGACCGGCAGCGAGGTCCGCGTGGAGTCGTCGTCCGTAACGGGCGAGATGCGCGCCGCGATGCCCCACCGCGCCGAGGGGAGCCGTGGTCGACGGGTTGTGACCGTGGGCGCGGGCCATGTCTTTGTCACCGTCAAGACCATGTCGGGCGATGTAAGCCTCCGCCCGGGTGCGCCCGATGCCACCCCGCCAACAGGTCGCTCGCCCATGCCCGAGCCAACCCCCAAGGCCGCGCGATCCGAGGTCCGCTGGGGCCCCACGGTCGCCGGCGTTCCGGTGGCGCCCATGGCGCCCGATGCCCCCACGGCACCGCCCGAGGCAGCGGCTCAGGTGACCGGGATCGACCCTGAGGCGGAGCGCCTCGAGGTCCTGCGCGCGCTCGAGCGCGGCGAGCTTGACGTCGACACGGCGTGGGCGCGCCTCTCGGCCCTTGAGGACGCCGCCTTCGCAACCGGGGCCTGATCGCCATGCCGGAGGACGCGCTGGCCCAGGTGCTGCGGCTTGTCGCGGAGGGCCAGCTCACGGCTGCCGAGGCAGAGCCCATCCTGGCCGCGCTTGATGAGCGCGACGGCAAGACGCCGGCCCGCGCCGGAGGCGCGCGCCGCGAGATTCGCGTTGAAGTCCGCGAAGGGACGCGCGTCGTTCTGAACCTGCGGCTGCCAATTTCAATTGGGCGCTATGCCCTGGATCGGATCCCGGGGCTGTCGGGGGACCAGGTGCGCCGCGTGCGCGAGGCGCTTGACGCGGGGATCACCGGCCCGGTTGTGGCCGTGGACGACGAGCGCGGCAGCGTCCGCATCGTCATCGGGTAGGCCGGAGAACAGGCCATGCGCACGAGCGCGAGCCCGAGATGGCAGAACTAGCGGAACGACCCAGCGGTCACGAGCCCGGCAGCGTCACGGTGAACCGGGCGCCCTGACCAACCGGCGATGCGGCCACGATCGTCCCGCCATGCGCATCGGCGATCCGCCGTGCAATCGCCAGACCCAAACCGGTGCCGCCGGATCCGTGTCTGGTGGTCCCCGAAAGCCTGGTGAACGGCTCGAAGATCCGCTCGCGCTCGGTCTCCGGAATGCCCGGGCCCTGATCGTCAACGTCGAGCACGGCCCTGCCGCCCTCGGTGTGCGCCCGGACGGTCACCACACTGTTGCGCGGCGAGTGGTCAATCGCGTTGTCCACCAGGATGAGGATGAGTTGGACCAGCCGGTCGCGGTCTGCCAGGGCTGGCACGGGACCAGCGGCGTCCACCCCGAGCCGAACGCCGCGCTCAGCCGCCAGCGCCGTCGCCCCACGCACGGTGTCCGCCGCCAGTGCGGCGGCATCGAGCGGTCGCGGCGTGAGCGCAAGGCGCGTCTCATCCCAGGCGGCGAGCTGGAGCAAGTCGCCCACGAGCCCTGCCAGACGATCCGCCTCGCCGATGATGTCCGCGACAAACGGAGCGCCTTCCTCGCTGACGAGACCCTCGCGCTCCAGGACGTCGGCGTTGGCGCGGATGAGGGCCGCGGGAGTGCGCAGCTCGTGTGATGCGTCGGCCACGAATCGGCGCTGCGCCTCGAAGCCCTCGCGGATAGGGCGCAGCGCGCGGCCCGTTACCAGCAGCGTGATCAGCGCGGCGGCGATCAGGCCCAGCCCGGCAACGGCGGACGTGGCCGCGACAAGCGTCCGGCTCTGCGCGTCATGAAGCTTCAAGACGAAGCCGCCCTGGACGAAGCCTGCCGTCGTACCGTCGTGGGTCAGGGGCACCGTAAACAGTCGGACGCTCCGCTGGCCGGCGGTCACGGTGCGGAGGTCCTGTCCGGTCTGGGATGCAACGCTGACCGCGGTGAGGTCCGGAATGCCCGCAAGCACCACCCGCGACCGGTTCTCCACCACGCTGCCGCTCGTGTCGAGGACGAGCAGGAATGTGTCGGAGTCAGCCGGCGCCCGCTCGAACGTCCCCGGGTTGTCGTCGCCGGGAGACGGGTCGCCCTCGGGGGCGCTGGCGCGGGCGGCGACTGCGCTGCGCAGCGCCTGGTCCACATCGCCGTCCAGCGCCCGCAGGCCCACCACCACGACGGCCGCCCCGATCCCCACCACGAGCAGCGCGAGGAGCGCCATCGTCTGCAGGAAGAGCCGCTGGCGGGTCTGTCGGAGGAGGTGTTCCGTCGGCCCAATCGCCATTCTGGTCAGTCCTCGGCCTTGAGCGTGTAGCCCACACCGCGCACGGTGCGCAGTCGCCCGGCCCGATCCAGCTCGCCCAGCTTCCGCCGCAGGTAGGACACGTACAGGTCAACCACATTGGAGTAGACGTCCGGTTCGGCGCCCCAGACCTGGTCCAGGATTTGCTGCCGCGTGACCACTTGGCCGGCGTGGCGGATGAAGAAGCCCAGCAGGGCGAATTCACGCGCGGACAAGTCGACGGTCTTGGTGCCCACCTGGGCCACGTGGCGAAGCTCGTCGAGCACAAGGTCACCCGCGGCCATGCGGCCTTCGCCCGCCGGGGCGGGGCGGCGAGCCAGCGCCCGGATGCGCGCGAGGAGTTCCGAGAAGGCGAAGGGCTTGGCGAGGTAGTCGTCTGCCCCCGCGTCCAGCCCGGCAACTCGGTCGTCCACTGAGCCGAGCGCCGTGAGCATGAGTACCGGCGTGGCGATGCCCTTGGCGCGGAGGAGGCGCAGGACGGTCACCCCGTCGATATCGGGCAGGCCCCGGTCAAGGACCACCACGTCGTGGGGTCCGCTCTCGGCAAGCGCGATGGCGCTCACCCCATCGGGCGCGATGTCCACGACGTGGCGCTCGGCCACCAGGACCCGCTTGATCAGGGCAGCCATCTTCGGCTCGTCTTCAACTACCAGCACGTGCATATCCGGATTGTGGGCCCCGCCGGCGCACAGGTCGAGGGTTTAGGCCCGGTCTGTGAGAACTCTCATCGCCTCCTCAGCCCTCCTCGGGGTCCCAGG
>JANYAA010000454.1 GCA_025355255.1 Chloroflexota bacterium
GTGCAGATGTTGCTGGCCGCGCGCTCGCGGCGGATGTCCTGTTCGCGCGCGCGCATGGTCATGACAAACGCGCGCTTGTCGTCGAGATCCTTTGTCAGGCCCACAAGGCGGCCCGGGATCTGGCGGATCAGGGCGTCAGAGCAGGCGACGATGCCCAGGTACGGACCGCCGTACTGCAGCGGGATGCCGAGGGACTGGCCCTCGCCCGCGGCAATGTCCGCGCCATAATCGCCTGGCGGCGCAAGCACGGCTAGCGAGACGGGCTCGATGACGCTCACGAACAGCGCTCCGGCGTCATGCGCCAGGCGGCCGATCTGCGGCATGTCCTCAAGCAGGCCCAAGATGTTGGGCTGCGCGGCCACCACGCCCGCAACGGGGCACTCGGGGTCAGCCAAAAGGCCGGCGAGCGCCTCGAGGTCCGTGGTGCCCGAAAGCGGTCCGCTGGCCACCAGCGGCACCTCGTCCACGCCAAGCCCCGCGCCTTCGGCGTAGGTCTCCAGTGTGCGCCGGTAGTGCGGATGGACGCCGCGGCCCACGAGGATCCGATCACGGCCCGTGGCGCGGCACGTCATGAGCGCCGCCTCCGCCGTGGCCGCGCCGCCGTCGTAGTGCGACGCGGACACGACATCCATGCGCGTCAGCTCGGCGAGCAGGCTCTGGTACTCGTAGATGCTCTGCAGGGTGCCCTGGCTGACCTCGGGCTGGTACGGCGTGTAGGCCGTGTACCACTCGCCGCGAAGCAGCATCTGGTCAACGACGGCCGGGGTCCAGTGGCGGTAGGCGCCTGCGCCGAGGAAGCTCACGAGGTCCGTGCGGTTCCGGGCGGCCAGCGCCTGAAGGCGGGCGGAGAGCTCCAGCTCGGGCTCGGGCGGGTCAATCCGGAGGGGACCAGACCGCAAGGCCTCGGGGATGTCATCGAAGAGCCGGTCAACCGAGTCAACGCCGATGGTCTGGAGCATCCGGAACCGATCATCGGCCGCGTGCGGGCCGTACGGCATTCGTCAGCCCTCTGCCACAACCTGCTCGTACGCGGCGGCGTCGAGCAGTGCGCTGATCTCCCCGGCATCGGCCGGGCGCATGCGGAGCATCCAGCCCTCGCCGTACGGGTCGCTGTTGACCAGCTCAGGGTTTGCGGTCAGCGCGTCGTTGGCGACCAAGACCTCGCCGCCGATCGGCGCAAAGAGGTCGCTCACGGCCTTCACACTCTCCACGACCCCAAACGTGGCGTGGGCCTTGAGGGCCTTGCCCGCCGCGGGCAGCTCGACAAATACAATGTCGCCCAGCTGATGGGCCGCGAAGTCCGTGATCCCGACGACCACCTCGTCGCCCTCAACTCGGACCCACTCGTGATCGCTCGTATAGCGCAGGTCGCCGGGGACCATCAGGCTGGCTCCTTCGTGGTGGCGGGGCGCCGGACCGGGACGGCCGGACGCGCGTCGATGCGGGCTGTGAACTGCGACCGGCGCTCAGGCGGGCCGCTTGTAGAACGGCAGCGGCACAACCTCGGCGGCAACCGCGGCACCGCGGATCTCAACTGCAACCATCGTACCGGGATCGGCGGCCGCCGTTGGGACGTACGCCATCGCGATTGCCTGTCCCAGCGTGGGCGACTGCGTGCCCGAGGTGACGATGCCGGCGGGCACCCCGCCGACGAGGACCGGGTAGCCGTGGCGGGCGATGCCGCGCTCGCGCAGGATCAGGCCGACGAGCCGACGCGAGACGCCGTCGCGGCTCACCTTCTCAAGCGCCGCACGCCCGGTGAAGGGCCCGGGCTTGCCAAGCTTGACCACGCGGCCAAGGCTCGCCTCAAAGGGCGTGGTGTCAAGACCCAGCTCATTCCCGTACAGCGGCATCCCGGCCTCAAGCCGCAATGTGTCGCGGGCGCCGAGGCCAACCGGCACAAGGCCGTCAGCCTCCCCGGCCGCAAACATGGCGTCCCAGAGCACACCGGTCTGCTCCACGTCGACGAAGACCTCGTAGCCGTCCTCGCCCGTGTAGCCCGTGCGGGCAATCAGGGCGGGCAGGCCGGCCACGGTGCCCTCTGCAATGCCGTAATACTTGATTGCCGCGAGATCCACGCTTGCGAGCGGCTGGAGCATGGCGCCAGCCTTGGGGCCCTGGATGGCCACGAGGCCGGTGGCGAGCGAGCGGTCGTCCAGCACGGCATGGAACCCGGCGATGCGTGCGGCCAGCGCGTCCGAGACCACGCGGGCGTTGGACGCGTTGGCAACCACCATGTACCGCGTCTCAGCCAGCCGATAGACGATGAGGTCGTCGATGATCCCGCCGTCCTCAGTGCAGATCATGGAGTATTGCGCCCGGCCCACCGCGAGGGCCGGAGGGTCCGTGATGAGCGCAGCGGCCAGTGCCGCGCCGGCGTCGGGGCCCTCGATGACGAGTTCGCCCATATGCGAAAGGTCAAACAGCCCGGCGGCGGAGCGGACCGCGCGGTGCTCGTCGATGATCCCGGCGTACTGGATGGGCATCAGCCAGCCTGCGAACTCGACGATCTTGGCGCCGAGCGCCTCATGGCGGTCCAGGATGGGCGAGGCCTGCGGCGTCGGGGCGGTTGTCTCGGTCATTGGTCGAGGGCCTCCAGGCTGGCGGCCGCGCGGGCGACGAGCGCTCGCTCGGTTTCAAACGTGAGCAGGTCATTGAGATCGGCGAGGCCTACCCATCGGACCTCGTCGAACTCGTGGTCGTGGCGGGCCAAGTCGCCCCCGGTTGCCCGCATCACAAAGTAGTGCACACGCTTGTGGATGCGCGTGCCGTTCTGGACAAAGGTGTATTCGATGAAGCCAGCCGGGCCGAGGATCTCCACCTCGAGACCCGTCTCCTCGGTGACCTCGCGCAGCGCTGTCTCTTGGGTGGTCTCGCCGGGATGTGGTGTGCCCTTCGGCAGCGTCCAGGTGACGCCATCGCGATCGCGGCGCCGTCGGCCAGCGACCAGTTGGGGCAAGCCGTCCGCGTAGCGGATGACAAGGCCACCCGCGGAGGTGGCGGTCACGTGCCTCAGGCGCGCCACGCGGGGGCGGCGGACGTCCGTCGCGGTCCGGCCGTGCGGCCGGACCCCGTCCAGGACGTGGGCGAAGCGGCCCGCACGGCAGCGCCGGCAGCAGGCTCAATCACCGGGGAGCGCCAGGGGGCGCGAAGCGCGGCTAGCGGTGCCTGCCCTCGTCCGACAAGCTCAGTCTGACGGGTGGGCGCGGTCACAAAGCCAAAGCCCGGGTGCAGACCGAGACGCCGCTGACGGGCGCGGGCGGCGGGGTGCGTGTACCGCGCCGGCCATGCTGAGAACCGGACGACGGTGCTTCGCTGCATAGCCGCATCGTACCCCCTCACGCCTCCCCCGCAAGTACGGCACGGAGCCTGGCGGCGGTCTCCGGTGCCAGCGCGCCCCGCTCCTGCGCAATGTCGATGTCCCGCTGCACCAGCGCCCGGTACGCGGGGAGCGCCCCGGGTGCGCCGGCGGCGAGCGCGGCCGTGTGGGCCTGCAGGGTTCCGGCGTCGCCTCGCACCGCTGGGCCGGTCAGGGCGCCCGCAATCCCCAAGGCAGCCGCGTTGGCAACGGTCTGCTCCAGGAGCGGCCGGTAGATGCGCATCGCGCCCGCCTCATCGAGCCCCACAACCAGCGCGATCTCCCGGATGACGTCAAGCAGCGCCGTGACGCCGCCCGCCGCAAGGACGGCCGCGGCGTGGTAGGCCGCCTTGGTTCCGGGCGGGAGCCGTACAGGCACCCCGCCGATCGCCTCGGCCATGTCGGCCAGATGTGCCACGAGATCGTCGTCACCCTCGATGGCGATCGTGGCACCGTGGAGGGCCGCAAGGGCGCGGTCGAGATTGGCAAAGGCGACGAGCGGGTGGAACGCCCCGGCCTGTGATCCGGCGGCAAGGGCGGGCTCCAGCGCCTCGGCGCCAAGCAGGCCGCTCGTGTGAATGATCGCCTGGCCCGCGTAGAGGCGGAGCGACGCCGCGAGGGGGGCCACCGCGTCATCCGGCACCGCGAGGATCACCAGCTCCACGTCGTCCACCAGCGCCGCGGCCTCATGAAATGCGCGCACGCCGGGCACGTGCTCGCGGAACCGCGCCCGGCGCCCGGCGTCACGCGAGGCCACCGCTTCCACCGGCCAGCCTGCCTTTGCCAGCGCCACGCCCAAGGCGAGACCCACGGGACCAGCACCGATGATGCCGGTCACCGGCCGCTCGCCCGATCCCGAGTGCCCATGCGGATGCTCGTGGTCGGATGCGTGCTCCACATCTCCATGGCGATGGCGTGCCGCCGGGTCAAGGTTGATCCCCTGCTCGCGCACGGCCGCCAGTCGCTCCTCGTCGGCCAAGGCGCGGCGCTCGGCCGCCCGGCGCAGGACCTCCTCGGATTCGTTCCAGGCCCTCATCGACGGCGTGCTTCTAGCCGATTGCCCGTGGGATACACTTCCATGCGACGAGTGTAGCGAGCGGTTCGAGGGCGCACCCTCATCGCCCGGTCCCCATAGCGGAGATCAGCGCATGACCACGCCCAACGCATTCGGTTCCCGGGCCTCCCTCGGGGCTGGCCTCCCTGACTACTACCGCCTCTCGGCGCTTGCGTCGTCCGGGCTGCGGCTGGGGGTGC
>JANYAA010000464.1 GCA_025355255.1 Chloroflexota bacterium
CTGCCAGAACGTCAGGTGGGCAATGCCAAACTCTCCGGGCGAGGTCAGCAGGGCGACGGTGTACGCGCCAACCGCGTAGAACGCGACAAAGCCCAAGTCCAGCAGACCGGCCAGACCGAGGGTGACGTTCAGGCCCAGGCCCAGCAGGATGAACAACGCGACGGTAGCGATGACCTGGGCGAAGAAGGATCCCATCGCCAGCGGGAAGAGCAGCACCAGAACAAGCAGCAGGACCATCGCCGGCGCCGTGACCAGGCGCCGCTGGCCTTTCGGCAGCGCGTCCAAGCGGCGCCTCGGCTGGATTACGCGCGCCCCAATAAGGAGGGCGGCAGTTCCAAGGACCACCACGGTGGCGCCGCCGACGGTCAGGCCGTCCGGAGCCAGCAGGCTGCGGGCCAGGCTCGCCAGCGGGGTCACCAGCATTGGGGTCCGCAGCAGGCCTGCGAAGAGGCCGAAGAAGACCAGCGATCCCAGCGTGGCCAAAAAGACCGACCGCACTCTGGTCGGCAGCCCCGCCAGCAACCCGGCTAGGGCGCCGGTGACGACCCCGGCGGCGATGGGGAACCAGGCCCACGACGCACCCTGGCCGTCGGTGAGGAGGTCATAGAGGCCTTGTGAGGCATTGAGGAAGACGGCCCGGAGGTTCACCGACAAGCCCAGCAGCAGAAGCCCGGTCAGGAAGAGCCCGGCAATCCCGCCGACAACCGCACCGGCCACGACGGCCCGGGGACGCGACACTCCGGCCTCGCCCCGCGCCGCAAGATAGCTGACGGCGCCGAAGGCGATCAGCAGCGCCGCCTGCCCGAGTTCCACAATTCCGACGATCAACGGTCGGTTGGCGAAGACCGGCACGATGCCGACCAGACAGAGGAACATGGCGACCACTCCGCCCAGCAGCCCCATGCGGAGAGCTGACCGCACGTGCCAGGGTGTGGACTCCGAAGCCGTCATCTGGATGGTCGACGCACTCATGCCCGACTCCTCGCGCCGCGCTCACCCAAGATGCCCGATGGCCGGAAGACCAGGACGAGCACCAGCATCGTGAAGGCGACGACGTCCTTGAGCTGCGTTGGCGATGGCACGCCGAACCCTGTCAGGAACAGGTTGGGGCCCACGACCTCGATTAACCCGAGGAACAGGCCGCCCACCATGGCGCCCGGGACGTTGCCGATCCCGCCCAAGACGGCCGCCGTGAACGCCTTGATGCCCGGGACGAAGCCCATCGCGAATGACACCTGCGTGTACGACAGGCCCCACAGGACTCCGGCCGCGCCAGCGAGGGCGGCGCCGATGCCGAAGGTCAGCACGATTGCGCGGTTGGCATCGATGCCCATCAGCGCGGCGGTGCCCTTGTCCTCAGAGACGGCACGGATCGCGGTGCCGACTTTGGATCGCATGATGAACAGGTATAGGCCGCCCATCATGCTGAACGAGGCAACGACCACCAGGACGTCCACCCAGCGCATGTTCAGCAGCGGAATTGGCGCGGGCTGCACAAGGAACGGCACCTGCGGATACCCGTAGACGCCGGATCCGAAGAAACCCCGGGCGGTGTACTGCAGGAACAGCGAAGCCCCGATTGCGCTGATCAGCGGGACCAGCGTGGGCGCGTTCCGCAGCGGACGGTATGCGGTCCGCTCGACGGCGAGCGCCAGCCCGACCGAGACTGCCATGGCGACCAGGATCATGATGGCGATCGCGAACAGACCGCTGATCACGCTCGCCGTCAGTGCCCCTGACTGCAAGAGCGCCATGGCCGTGAAGTAGCCGGCGAACGCGCCGCCCATGAAGATCTCGCCGTGGGCGAAGTTGATCATGCGCAAGATGCCGTACACCATCGTGTAGCCCAGCGCGATCATCGCGTAGATGCTGCCCACGGTGATGCCCTTGCCGATGAGCTGGAGCCAGTCGGCTGGGGTGTACTTGCCGCTCAGCAGGGTCAGGGCGGTCCCCAGGACAACCACAAGGATGATGACGGCGCGGAAGGTGAACATGAAGACGTCGATCGCGACGTCGGTCAGCCTGTCGAGCCTGCGAACATTCACCGGGTGCGTCTCCGTCGGGGACGGGTAGGACGCGAGGACGAGCGGGCGGTCCCGCTCGTCCTCGCGCTATCAGACCTCTCTGGTGGAGAGGGTGCCCAGTTCGACTACGGCCAGATGACCTTGTCAGGCATCGTGAGCGTGTCGAAGTTCTGCTTGGTGATCTGGTAGACGCCGATCACCGGAGCGCCGCAGTCGCCGCTCTTGGAGCAGGACAGGGTGCCCGTGATCCCCTTGAAGTCCTTGGTTGCGTAGATGGCGTCGCGGAGCGCGCCCTTGGGGATGGACAGCGAGCCGTCTGCGTTCTTGACCGCGACCTTGGTGAGCGCTGCGAACAGGATGTTCGTGGCGTCGTAGGCGTGGGCGTGGAACACGCTGAGCGGCTTGCCGCCGAACTTGGCCTCGCGCTTCTTGAGCAGGTCGGCGTAGCCGCTGCCGAAGGCGCCGAAGTTGGGGCTGGAGAGGTAGTGGCCAATGGACGCCGCACCGGCTGCCTTGAGGTAGTCCGGGGTGAAGTGGCCGTCCGCGCCCATGGTCTTGACGTTCTCAAGGCCGGGAATGTTCGGGATCTGCGAGGACAGGAAGCCGGCCGCAGCGACGAACACCGGGAAGTAGATCATCTCCGGCTTGGCCGCAGCGATCGTGGTGAGGACCGCGCTCATGTCGGTCGTTTCCTTGGTGACCGCTTCATGCGCCACGATCGTGCCGCCGAGCTTCGTGAAATCGTCGGCGAAGACCTGCTGGAGCGCCTGAGCGTAGGTGCTGCCATCGTGAATGGTGGCGGCCTTCGTCAGGTGGAGGAAGTTGTACGTGAACTCGGCCGCGGCCTTGCCCTGGAACGCGTCGCTGTGGGCGGTGCGCAGGTAGCCTGCGTAGCTGGCGTCGCGGTTCGGGTCGGTCAGCGCCGGGCGGGTGTTGGACGGCGAGATGGTGGTCAGGCCGGCCGCCGTGATGGCCGCGATGCCGCCAACCGTCTCGTCCGAGCAGGACGAGCCGATGAGGCCGACGATGGTGCTGTCCGCTGCGAGCTTCTGGGCCGCGGTCGCGCCGCCGTCCGGGGTGCACAGGGCATCTTCAGTGGTCAGACGGATGTCGTGACCCATGAACTTGCCGCCCATGTCGTCGAGGGCGAGCTGCACACCCTGCTTGGAGTCCTCGCCGAGGCTGCTGTCAGCGCCGGACAGAACGCCCCAAAAGGCGATGTGGATCGGCTCGCCGGCAGGGACCTGCACGACGCCGAGCGGATCCGTGAGGGCGGCCGCGGTCGCGGCAGCCGTAGCGGCAGTGGTGGCGGCTGCCGTTGCGGCAGCCGTAGCGGCCGGTGTTGCGGTGCTGCCACCGCATGCGCCAGCGATAAGGGCAACGGCCGCCAGGGCCGCGCCTGCGCGCGCGAATTTCATTCGCTCTCCTCCAATTCCCCTCGGCACCCCACCGCGCATCCGCTGCGGTGACGCCGTGCAGTGTCCCCAATGGCTCAGGGTGCAAGGAGCGCCCTGGTGCGATGGTGACGATGGCACGTGCCGAAGGACCCTACTCGCACAGGGACAAGTCGTCCCAGAGCGATGGCGTATGATAGTGTCTGGCGCCGGGGATGCAAGGTTGTCATTTGCACCCGTCCCTGTTGCCAGTCCGCTCCGGGATGGCTGTTCGAGCCATGTTCGCTCGCCTCCCGAGCCCATTTACGCGGTCAGGCGCGGGGCCGCCCCAGCCGATCACTGATCGGACCCGGGACCCGGCGCCCAAGCCGAACGCTGTTTGAGGTGCGTAGGCGGCGTGGACTACCTGATCCGCCAAGCCCGGATTACGGACGTGGACAGGCTGGCGATGATTAGCCAGCCGGTCTTGCGTGCGCCGGACCGTGGATCGGTCGATGCCGCAGACCTGCTCCGGCAGTTGATCTTCCTGCCCAACGCGAGCGTGCTGATCGCAGAACTGCGCCGCACCATCGTGGGCGGGGCGCTGCTCGTGCTGCGCCCGTCGGTTGCTGCCGGCGGCTACGTCGGTACGATCGACCTTCTGGTCACAGCCCCCGGGCAGGACGAGGACGCCGTTGTGGACGCACTCCTGGGGGAGATCCTCCGTTCGGCGGGCAACAAGGGTTGCTCGCTCGTGGAGGTGGCCCTGCCATCTGAACCTGCGAGCCTCACCCGCTTTGAGCGGGCCGGGTTCGCTCTCGCCGGACCATCGCTCCGGCGGACGCTCATCGCAGCTGGGGCAATCCGCCGGCTGTAGCGCCCCAGGGGGCCCCATGGCCGCCCTGCTACATAGGAGTCATCGTGGGCAAGAACGTCGCCGTCTTCGTGGACGTGGCGAACATCTTCTACGCGGCCAAGGCGGCCGGCGTGGATATCGACTACGTCACGCTGTTGAAGTCGGCAACCGCCGGACGCGATTTTGTACGCGCGTACGCCTACACCGGGCTTGACCCGGACAACGAGAACCAGCGCAACTTCCACCAGTTCCTTGCGCGCCACCAGTACAAGGTTGTCTCCAAGGACATCCGCAAGTACGGCGACGGGAAGGTCAAGGCGAACCTCGATATCGAGCTCGTCGTGGACCTGATGAAGACCGCGCGCAACCTGGACATCGCGGTCATCGTGTCGGGCGACGGGGACTTCGCTTCGGCAATCCGCGCTGTCCAGGAGATGGGCGTCCGCTGCGAGGTCATCAGCTTCCGCGGCAACACGTCCTCTGACCTGATCGAGGTGGCGGACCTCTTCACCGACATCACCCAGATCGCCAAGGTGGACAAGAACTCTTCGCAGTCGGGCCGGCGGGTCGCCGACGACGATCAAGACCTGTCGATGACCGAGGTGCCCGAGAAGCAGTCCGAGGGGACAGGTCGTGGCCGAGGCCGCGGCCGTGGCTATGGCGATCGGGATCGCGGCCGGGGCCGCGGCGATCGAGAGGAATCGGCCACCTCAACGCGAACCACCTCGTCGCGCAGCGTGTCAACGCGCTCGTCGTCGGGCCGCGGCCGCTCCGTGACGGAGCCGGTAGGCGAGCTGGTCGAGAGCGGATCAGGCAGGCTCGTGGCGCTGCCGGGCGAGAAGCTCTCGCGGGCTGCTGCCGTTGCCGCCGCTGCCGCAGCGGGCGAGATCGAGGACTTCATCGACGAGGTCGAGGGGCTTGAGGGCGTCGAGCCCGGCGCCGAGACGCGAGCCGTCGATGGCGAGGGCGAGGTTGACGGCGAGGGCCGCCGCCGCCGCCGCCGCCGTGGTGGCCGTGGCCGTGGCCGTGGCCGTCGTGACGGAGTGGCCGTCGAGGGCGAGGCTCTCGAGGGCGAGGCCGTCGAGGGTGCACCCGAGGGTCACACCGCCGCGGCTGTAGATGCCGACGAGGACGAGGACGAGCTCGAGGCGGAGGCCGCCGCACCGGTGGTTGCAGCGCCGAAGCCTGCCCGCGGTGGCAGGG
>JANYAA010000473.1 GCA_025355255.1 Chloroflexota bacterium
GTCTCGGCGCCCCGTCTCGGCGCCCCGTCTCGGCGCCCCGTCTCGGCGCCCCGTCTCGGCACCCCGTCTCGGCGCCCCGTCTCGGCGCCCCGTCTCGGCACCTGCCGTTTTTCGCACCTAGCGAACAGCCCGAGCGCCGACGCCCGTCCCTGTTCGCACTTAGCGAATTCTGCCGGTGGTGGGCCTCGTTTTGAGGCTGGGCCGGGCCGATATGGGCCTCGGACCGGCTGATAAGTCCCCGATAAGCGCCTTGCTGTTCACTCCTTGCGAAATGTCGCCCATCCGTGTCCAGCAGCCTATGTCGCGAGCCGCCGCGCAAGCTCTCACGCGGATGGCGGTTGACAGCGGGCAACGGGTCCGGGCCGAGCGGAGGCGACGGCGTTGGACCCAGCGCGCACTCGCAGATCGGGCAGGCGTCGGTCCGACGGTTGTCCATGACGTAGAAACGGGCGACGTGGCCAGTCTTGAGTCGTATGCCCGGATTGCCGTCGCGCTCGGCCTTCGACCGGACCTGCTGCTGACGGACCCGCGTGCCAATCCCGCCAAGAAGCACGGTGGCGGCGACGTCGTGCACGCCGCGATGGGCGAGATAGAGGCGCGAATGCTCGCCGGCGAGGGTCGCCATGTCGCCATCGACGAGCCGTACCAGCACTACCAGTTCGCCGGCCGGGCCGACGTGCTTGTGCGCGACCAGCGCAACCTGCTCCACATCGAGAACCGCACGCAGTTCCCCAACCTCCAGGACGCTGCCGGCAGTTGGAACGCCAAGCGCCAATACCTGGCGAGCGAGCTGGCAGGCCGCTACGGCATAGGACCGCGCGGCTGGCGGAGCGTCACGCACGTCATGGCGTGCCTGTGGTCTGCCGAGGTTCTGCACGCGATCCGTCTGCGTCGGGCCACCTTTGACGCGCTGGCGCCCGAAGGCCCCGACGCGCTCCAAGCCTGGCTCAGCGGCGACGAGCCCAAGCCGGGGACAACCAGCACGCTGATCCTGCTGGATCCTCTCGTCGCGCCAAACGAGCGCCGCCGTGCATGGGCCTCCGCGCACGAGCCACCTCGCCGAGAACCACGCTACCGCGACTACGCCGACGCGGCCGAGGCACTTCAGCGCTAGGTAGTCAGGCCGGCCGCACCACGGGTAGCCCCATCGCGCGCGCCGCCTCCGCAAGACGGTCGTCATACGTGACGAACGCATCGAGGTCCGGCACAAGGGCCAGCGCCGTCGCGAGGTGGATTGCGTCGAGGGTCCGCAACAGGGGCGGCTCAAGCGCCGCGGCGACGGCAGCAATCTCGCCGTCGAGCTCGTACACCTCGAGGTCCGTGAGCACCCGGTTCCGACGCGCCGGGTCGTGCGCTCGCCGTGACGAGGCGCGTACGGTCTCAACCACGCCAATCCGGCTGGTTACAAGCCGCTCGGCTTCGATGTACCAACGGAACAGCGCGGCCGACTCTGCCTCCTCCAGAACCAGCTTTACAAGGGCCGAAGCATCGACGTACGCAAGCACCGTCACCGTTCGTCCTCGTCACGCATCTCCTGCAGGATCTCGCTCAGAGGCCTGCCGGGGATGTTCGGCGGGTATGG
This sequence comes from Chloroflexota bacterium, assembly GCA_025355255.1. GTDB lineage: Bacteria > Chloroflexota > Limnocylindria > Limnocylindrales > CSP1-4 > CAIXZV01. The sequence continues at coordinate 1,583 of JANYAA010000473.1, forward strand.
CAGCGTCCGGTGATCCGACGTCGCAGGCGTGACTTTCCCCTCCGCGATCAGCCGATCGAGAATTGACAGCCGCTCCGGCGTCCGCGGCGCAAGCGTCGCCACCGGATGTCCGTGCTCTGTGACCTCCAGCGTCTCACCGGCCTTGACGCGGTCCAAGTAGACGGACAGGTTCTGGCGCAGCTCACGCACGCCAACCCGCGCCGGGCGCCTGCTTGTTCCACCCGTCTCGCTCATGTAGCACACTGTAGCACATTGCCGCGCGGCGGCGCAGCGCCGTACAGTGCCTGCATGGCGAACGCCCCCTCGATCCGGAGCCTCCTCGGCCGCCGCGGCCTCATCCTGCTCGCGGTCGCCGTCACCGGCGTCATCCTGACGGCGATCCTCCGCACGACCGGCGCCAACGATGTCGCCGTGTTCGGCGTCGCCGCCGTCACGCTAGCGGGTCTCGCAGCGCTCGTCGGTGAGGGGACGGACCAGCTGGGCCACCGGTTTGGCCCCACCACAACGGGCATCCTGCAGTCAGCGCTGGGCAACCTGCCGGAGCTCTTCATCTCGCTGTTCGCCCTGCGCCAGGGTCTGGTCGTCTTGGTCCAGACCGCGCTGATCGGCTCGATCCTCGGCAACAGCCTGCTCGTGCTCGGCCTCGCGTTCTTCGCCGGCGGTCTCAAGAACGGGCGCCAGGTGTTTGCCGCCGGGCCGGTCAGGACCATCTCCGTGATCCTGCTGCTGGCCGTGGCCGCCCTGGCGATCCCCACCATCGCAACAAGCCCGGGCGGCTTTGACGAGGGCCACGCCATCGAGTTCAGCGCCTTCGTCAGCGTCGTCCTATTGGTGATCTTCGCCGCGTCAATCCCCTACTCGCTCAGCGGCGGCAAGGGTGCCTCGGCTGAGCTCCCGTCCGACGGACCAGCGTGGCCTCTGCGCCTGAGCCTCGGCCTGCTGGTGGGCTCTGCAGCTGGCGCCGCAGTGGTATCGGACTGGTTTGTTGAGGCGCTCCGTCCGGCGATGGCCACGCTGGGCGTGTCCGAGGCGTTCGTGGGCCTTGTGGTGGTGGCGATTGCCGGCAACGCCGTGGAGAACCTGGCTGGGGTCCAGGCAGCGCTGCGCAATCGAACCGACCTCGCCATCAGCCTGATCCAGAACTCCAGCCTGCAGGTGGCGATTGCGCTCACGCCGATCCTGGTGCTCGCAAGCCTGTTCATTTCGCCCGTGCCGATGACGCTGGTGCTGGCGCCCACGCTGCTGGCCGCGGTGGCGCTCGCCGCGATCCTGGGCGCGCTGATCGTGTTTGACGGCGAGTCCACGTGGCTTGAGGGGCTGATGCTGCTGGGGCTGTACCTCATCATCGCGGCGTCGGTCTGGTACGGCCCGCGCGTCACGATCTAGGCGGGGCAACCCCCGCCAGCGACAAACCCGGCTTGCGGGTTGAACCCGGCTTACGGGTTGGCGACGGTCACCTTGGTCATCACCACCGGGCTGGTGGGGATCTCCTTGTCGGCAGCCGCGGCAATCTTGTCCACGGCGTCGAGGCCGGACGTGACCTCGCCGATGATCTGGTATGTGTTGGCAGCCGCGAGGTCCGACCGGGCGGCGTCATCAAGCACGATG
>JANYAA010000490.1 GCA_025355255.1 Chloroflexota bacterium
CTGCCGCCCGCGGTTTCGCATATATCTACTCAAGCGGACGCCCGGTCTCCACGCTGAACAAGGACTTCCTGTTCATCGGCGGCGGCGACATCCTTGGCGTCCCCCTGCCCATCGTGATCTTCTTGACCGTCGTCGTGTTGATGCACCTGATGCTGACGTACACGCGATTTGGCCGGCACATCTATGCCATCGGTGGCAACGAGGTTGCTGCCCGGGTCTCCGGCATCAACGTCGGACGCACCAAGGTGTTCATCTACCTGATCTCGGGCATGCTCGCGGGTCTCGGCGGTGTCGTTCTCACCGCGCGCGTTCAGTCCGCCACACCGGCCTTGGGCATGGGCTTCGAGCTCGACGCCATCGCTTCGGCCGTCATTGGCGGCACGTCATTCGCGGGCGGTATCGGCACGGTGTGGGGCACGGTTGTCGGCGCGCTGATCATCGGCGTCATGAACAACGGCCTTGACTTGCTGAACGTCTCGCCGTTCTACCAGCAGGTGGTGAAGGGCGTGATCATCGTCGTCGCGATCATCATCGACGAGCGCAAGAACCGCTAGGGGCTGTTCCACCCTCGCTCCGCGCTCCGCCTTGCTCTCACGCCGGGGCCTGCCTCCACGGGCTCCGGCGTCGGTCTGTCTGGGCGGGGCGAATGCGCCTAGGACGGTTAGATCGGCAGTCGCTCGGGCGAGTACCTGTTGTTCAATCCGAATGAACGCCGGAGCCTCGGTGCGCCCATGCTGTTCATACCGAGTGAACACCAAGGAGAACTGGCTTGCGCCTGTTCACTCCGAATCAATGCCAATGACGTCGGCGGGCACGTTGTGGCCTTCGGACTGAATATCGGCTGCCCGGGCCACTGCCAGTGACCCCTGATGTCTTGTTGCGTCCTGCGCATCTTGCACCAGCGGGCGCTGCGCATTATGCTGCGTCGGTGAGCACCATCCAGTCCCTCGAGCGGGGTTTGCGCATCTTGGACCTCCTCGCTGAGGCCGATGACGATCCGATGCGCCGCGGGCGTGGCGTGCCGATTGCGGTGCTTGCAGCCGAGTTGGACGTCCACAGGACCAGCGCGCTGCGCCTCATCCGGACGCTCGTCGCCGCAGGCTTCGCAGTACCGGCGGACGGGCGCAGCGGCTACCGGCTCGGGCCGGCAATGCGCCGCGAAACCATGCCTGGTATCGCGACACAGCGCCTGAAGCGCGCCGCCCGCGCCTATTTGGAAGCTCTGGTGGACCTGACGGGGGAGTGTGCCCACGTCGCCGTTGCTGATGGCGGCCGCGCGCTCGTGATCGATGATGTCGAGACCGACAATCCCCTCCGCGTCGTCCTCACCAGCGGCCGTCACGTGGCGCTCCACTGCACGTCGGCAGGCAAGGCGCTCCTGGCCTTCGGGCTCGCGGACATACCGGCCACCCTGCCCGGCCGCACGGCCAACACCATCACCACGCGCGTGGCGCTCGAGGCGGAGCTGGCGCGCATCCGCGAGGAAGGCGTGGCGGTGGACGACGAGGAGAACGACGAGTACACGCGCTGCATCTCGGCCCCGGTCTATGGGCCGGCTGGGCGCGCAATCGCAGTCATCGGCATCGACGCACCCAGCGTGCGCCTCACAGCAGAACGGATCCCGGAGGCTGCGGCGCACGTGGCGGCCGTGGCCGCGAAGCTATCGACAGCACTCGGAATGGCCAAGACGGCCTAATCGCCAAGACGGCGCAGCGGAGGAGGACCATCACGTGGCAACCGTTCGACTCACCACCGGTCAGGCGATCATCAACTACCTGATCGCGCAGCATGTCGAGCGTGACGGCGCTGAGCACCGCTTCTTCGCGGGTCTCTGGGGCATCTTCGGCCACGGCAACATCGGCGGTGTCGCCCAGGCGATTCAGCAGGCCGAAGCCAACTTTCCCTATTACCTGACCCGCAACGAGCAGGCGATGGTCCACGCGGCGGTGGGCTACGCGAAGTTGCGCAACCGTCTTGGCGCGTTCGCCTGCCTGACCTCCATTGGCCCGGGCGCCACAAACATGGTCACCGGTGCCGCGTCCGCCACCATCAACCATGTCCCGGTGCTGCTGATGGCGGGCGACGCCTTTGCTGAGCGCGTCCAGTCGCCGGTGCTTCAGCAGCTGGAGTTCCAAGGCTCGCAGGACACCAGCGCCAGCGACGCGTTCCGCCCTGTGGTGCGCTACTGGGACCGCATCAACCGGCCCGAGCAGGTCATCACGGTCATGCCCGAGGTGATGCGCATCCTGACGTCCCCGGCCGACACGGGCGCCGTGTACCTGGGCCTGCCCCAGGACATCCAGACGTACGCCTTCGACTACCCCACAGAGATGTTCCAGAAGCGTGTCTGGGCCATCCCGCGCAACCGGCCTGACCGGTACTCGCTGGCGGCTGCTGCCGCCTGGATCCGCGAGGCGAAGCACCCGGTGATCTTCGCCGGCGGCGGTGTCCGCTACAGCGAGGCGGCCGATGCCCTGCGCGCCTTTGCCGAGCAGACGGGCATTCCCGTGGCCGAGACGCACGCGGGCAAGGGCGCCATGCCCTATGACCATCCGCTGAGCCTCGGCGGCGCCGGTGTGTCTGGCACGCTTGCGGCCAACGTCATCGGCCCCGAAGCCGATCTCGTCATCGGCATCGGCACCCGGTTCACGGACTTCCCCACGGCGTCCAAGACCGCGTTCCAGGACCCGAACGTGCGGTTCATCAACATCAACGTGGCGGAGTTTGACGCCTACAAGCACGCCGCCATTCCGCTGGTGGGCGACGCCCGCGCAACGCTTGAGGAGCTGGCGGTCGCCGTCGCCGGTTACTCCACGGCGCCCGAGTATCGCCAGCGGGTCGCGGCGCTCAACCGCGAGTGGGACGCCGAGGTCACGCGCGTGTACAGCCTCAGCGTGGGCGACATCCTCACCCAGGGCGAGGTGATCGGCGCAGTGGAGGCGTCATCCGGGCCGCGCGACGTTGTGGTCACGTCGGCTGGCTCTCTGCCGGGCGACCTGCTCAAGCTCTGGCGCTCGCGCGACGTGTCCAGCTACCAGGTGGAGTACGGCTACTCCACGATGGGCTACGAGATCGCCGGAGGCGTGGGCGCAAAGCTTGCCGCGGGCGACCGCGAGGTCTACGTCATGGTTGGCGACGGGTCCTTCCAGATGATGTCCAACGAGATCACGACGGCCGTTCAGGAGGGGCTCAAGCTCATCATCGTGGTGGTGGACAACAAGGGCTACTCCAGCGTCGGCCGCGTGTCCGAGCAAGTGGGCGCCGAGGGCTTTGGCTGTCACTACCGCTATCGCACGGCGTCCGGCAAGTACGACGGCGCCGAGATCCAGCTGGACTTCGTCAAGATGTGCCAGGGCATGGGCGCCAAGGCGCTGGAGGTCACAACGCTGCCGGAGCTTCGCGCGGCGCTGACCGATGCCCGCGCCGGCACCGAAACCGTGTGTATCGTGGTCCAGACTGACTGGGACGAGCGCGTCCGCGGCTACGCAAACTCCTGGTGGGAGATGGCCACGCCGATGGTGTCCGAGATGCCCGCGGTGAACGCCGCGCGCGTGGAGTTTGACCGCAACAAGGGCCGCCAGCGGTACCTGATGATCCCGGGCGCGCCCTACCAGCACACCGCGTCTGACGGCGAGTAGAGACGTGGACCCCCAGGCGGCGGCCGACGCAGGCGCCAGCCCGCTCGCGCGGATGCGCGGGCTGACCGGGGCCGACTACTGGAATGACGGCTGTGTCCGGGACGAGATCGCGTATGCGCTCGCCCGGGGCGCCGTTGGGGCCACATCCAACCCGTCGCTGGTGCTGGAGGCGATGCGCAAGGAGTCGGCCCACTGGACCGACCGGATCCGCGCGCTGCACTTGGCATCACCGTCGCTGCCGGAGGACGAGCTCACCTGGGCGCTCATCGAGGAGATGGCGGTTGGCTCCGCAGCACTGCTTGCAGGCGTGGGCCGGCTCTCGCTGCAGACCAACCCCACCTATTACGGCGACGCGGAGCGGATCACCCAGCAGGCGATCCGCTTCGACTCCTTGGCGCCCAACATGCAGGTGAAGATCCCGGTCACCGCGGCCGGGATTGCGGCGATTGAGGAGACGACCTTTGCGGGCATCTCCATCAACGCCACCGTGTCCTTCACTGTGCCCCAGGCGTTGGCGGTGGGCGAGGCGGTGGAGCGTGGCCTGCGGCGACGCGAGGCCGCTGGGCTGGACGTCTCCGGGATGACCCCGGTCTGCACGCTGATGTTTGGGCGGCTGGACGACTGGATGCGCGCCATCGTGGAGCGCGACCAGCTCTCAATGCACCCGGGCGCGCTGGACTGGGCCGGCATTGCCGTGGTCAAGCGCGCGGTGAGGCTGTATCAGGAGCGCGGATATCGAACCCGCCTGCTGGGAGGCGCCTTCCGCCACCTGCTCCACTGGACCGAGCTGATGGGTCCGGAGCTGCTCCTCACCATCCCGTTCCCGTGGCAAGTCCGGTTCAACGCGAGCAGGCTGACCCCTGCCGCGCGGCTGGCCGAGCCTGTTGCGCCCTGGATCGTGGCGGAACTGGTGGAGCATCTGCCGGACTTCCAGCGCGCCTACGAGCCCGACGGGTTGTCAGTTGCCGAGTTCGACGGCTACGGCGCCACGGTGCGAACGCTGCGCGGGTTCAGCGGCGCGTACCACGACCTGATCGCCGCGGTCCGTGACGTGGTGCTGCCCAACCCGGAGGTGCGCCGCTAGGGGAGCCGGCGCGCTTCCGGCGGAAGCGCGCCGGAAGCGCGCCGGCGCCCTCATCGCACCTCTTCGCTCCGAGCGAACGGCTTCAGCTGTAGCGACCTCGCTTGTTCGCACTGAGCGGAATGCGGGCAGGCTGCGCGCGTGGGGACCCCCCGATTTCGCTGTATGCGAACAGCCGCGGTTGGTCGTGTCCCGGGTGCTCGCTGTTTGCGAAATCCGTGGATGTCGGACCGTCCGGCACGGGCCTTACCGCTCGGCCGCTTTGGGTGCGGCCGGGCTCCAGTTCATCAGCCACTCGTGGTCCTGGTCGATGGTGAAGTGCCACTCCCGGTTTGGCCCCGCCATGATGTTGAGGAACCAGCAGTCGTAGCCCGCCGGCACGCCCACCGGGTGGTACCCGCGCGGGACCAGCACGAGATCGCCGTCCATCGGCGTCATCGTCTCGTCCAGCGAGCGATCCTGCGTGTACACCCGGGTGAACGCAAAGCCTTGCGGCTTGGCGAACCGGTAGTAGTAGAGCTCCTCGAGCGCCGCCTCCACCGGCGGGTTCTCTGTGTCGTGCTTGTGCGGCGGGTAGCTGCACCAGTTGCCGCCCGGCGTGAACGCCTCAAACGAGATCAGCCGTCCGGCCTGCGAACCCCCAGGCGGCAGCAGATGGTGAATGCGGCGGGCGGTGTTGCCGGAACCGCGGTCCTCAACAAGGATCTCCGACGCCCGGATGTGGGCCGTCCGCTGCACCGGTCCACCGGGGGCTGCCGCCACGCCAACCAGCGCCGCGGTCTGGGCCACAACCGAGATATCGAGACCGGGCTCCACGATGACCACCTCCGCCGGCGGCCCGTCAAACACGGAGATGCGCGAACCCACCGGCGCGAACACCTGCGACCCCGCCCGCACCGACGCATACCCCTCCAGCAGCAGCACCAGACGCTCCTCGTCATCGGCAGCGCGGGTGACCTGCTGGCCTGGCTCCAAGCGGTAGACGTGGAATGTGGTCCAGGTCCAGCCCGCAGTCGCCGGGTCGATGGCGCACACCAGCCCGTCCGCATCTCGCGGCAGCGCTCGACGGAGCAGCGGATGGTCGGCGGGGGAGGGCATCGGGCTGGGTCCTTGCTGGGTGGGCCGGAGGTTCGGCGGAGTTGGCTGCCTCCAGCATATGACTCAGGCGCACAACCCGGCCCGGCGGCGCGGCGGCGCGGCGGCGTCCCGGCCACACCGACCCGACCCGACACTTTTCACTAAGAGTGAACAAGTCGCCCCGCCGGAACCTCGTTTGTTCACTAGGTATGAAATCTGCCGGTTCTCGAGCCCGACGCAGGGTCGAATCGACTGGTCCGGCCGGTACGAGACGCCCTTTGGCTCCTGTTCTGTTCACTCTTTGTGAAATCTGCGGGTGCTGGCATCGGGAGCTCGGGTCTAGAAGGCGATAGGGGCCGCCGACGTGGCCGACGTCGTGAAATAGGGGCTTCCACGGTCCACGCAATCGATTACAATCGGACCCAGCGCGATCCTCAGGGCGCACACGCCGCGACCTGGGGACCGCTGCCTCCTTCCCGCGCCCCTCATGCAATTGTCTGGCCATACAGGAGCAACCCCGGTGACCACCGACTACCCGAAGCTCCACCTCGGCACCGCCCCCGACAGCTGGGGCGTCTGGAACCCCAGCGGCGACCCGCTGCAGACCCCGTGGGAGCGCTACCTCGATGAGGCGGCCGCCGCAGGCTACAAGTACAGCGAGCTGGGGCCCTTCGGCTACCTCCCCAAGGACGCCGGCATCATCCGCGAGGCGTACGTCAAGCGCGGCCTCACGCTCACCGGCGGCACAGTGGCCATGGGCCTCCAGCACGGCAAGTCTGCGCTTGAGCAGGCCAAGGCCGACTGTGACGCCGAGATGGCGATCCTTGGTCCCAACGGCGCTAAGCACCT
>JANYAA010000496.1 GCA_025355255.1 Chloroflexota bacterium
GTCGTCCTCGTCAGGCTGGCCCAGGTGCGCGGTGTACGCGTACGGGACCGACCCCTTGCTGCGCATCCAGTGGAGGGCGGCGCTCGTGTCGAGCCCACCCGAGAACGCGATGCCAACGCGCTCGCCGACAGGAAGCCGCTGGAGGATGTTCGACACGTGGCGTATCCGAATGCGGGAAGACGATGTGCCGCACATCGTATCGGAGCACGACGTGCCCGCAGGACGGGCCGGATAGGATGGGAGCGGCGCGCGGCGTGGTCGCGGCCGGCCTCGGAGGCCCGATGCAGCTGAACCTCCTCGTCATCTCGTACGTCGTGTCGGCCGGCCTGACAGTTGCAGTCGCCGCCGTTGCCTGGCGCCGGCGTCGCATGGTTGGGTCGCGCGAGCTTGCGCTGCTCATGATGGCGATTGGGTGGTGGCTGGTCGCCAACGCCCTTGAGGCCTCCGCCGTCGCCCTGCCCGCGAAGATCGCCTGGTCGGTCATCGCCTACCCGGGTATCGAGAGCGCCCCCGTCCTGTACCTGTTGTTCGTGCTCGCCTGGACGCGCATGGGCGGCTGGCTGACGCGCGCCCGCATCGGGCTGCTGCTGGTGGTGCCGATCGCCTCGATCGCCGTGGCTGCCACAAACGAGTGGCACCACCTGCTGTGGCCCACAGTGAGCCTGATCGACGCGTGGGGCGCCACGGCCGTTTATACGCATGGACCCTGGTTCTGGGTCCAGGCCGCATACGCATTCGGCATCATCGGGGTGGGCCTCATCACGCTGGTCGTGGCCATCGATCGGTATCCGGCCGCATACGCGTCGAGGCTGCAGATCGTCATCCTCGCCACCCTCGTGCCCATCGCGGGCAGCGTCCTCTACCTGCTGGGGCTCAACACCTTCGTCCATGCAGACCTGAGCTCCATCGCGTTTGCGATCGCGGGCCTCATCACGGCCTGGGCGGTCCTGCGGTTCCGGTTGCTCGACGTTGTCCCGGTTGCCTGGCCGACGCTCCTCGACGCCCTCGCGGATGCCGTCCTCGTGCTGGACCCCGACCGGCGGATCGCCGCGCTAAACCAGTCGGCAACCCTTCAGTTGGGGATCGCCGGAGACGCGGTGGGGCACGAGCTCAGGGAGGTGCTTCGACTGTATCCGGAGCTCGTGGGCGCCTGCGAAGGCGTGGGTGGCCATGAGGCCGAGATGCCGCTGGGTGCGGGGCCGGACGTGCAACCGCAGGCCGCCCGGTGGATGAACGTCCGGGTGACGCCGCTCACCGACCAGCGCGGTCGCGACGGCGGCAGCCTCGTTGTGCTGCGGGATGTGACCGAGCACCACCAGATGCTCGAGACCATCCGCACGCTGTCCCTCACGGACGAGCTCACGGGGTTGCTGAACCGGCGCGGGTTTACCACACTCGCCGAGCAGGCGATCCGCACGTCGCTCCGAACGGGCAACCGGCTGTGGCTGCTGTTCGCCGACCTTGACGGCCTCAAGGACATCAACGACCGCCACGGGCATGAGGCCGGAGATCGCGCCCTCTGCGAGATCGCCCAGCTCCTCAGAGCGGGATCGTTCCGCGAGGCCGATCTCGTCGCCCGGTTGGGCGGGGACGAGTTCGCGATCCTCGCGACCGAGGTGTCGCCGACGGACGGGAGCACGTTCCTGCAGCGTGTCGACGAGGCCGTGCAACGGGCCAGCGCTAAGTCCGGGCGCGAGTTCACCCTGTCGTTGAGCGCCGGCGTTGCGGTGCTGGACCCGGCACACCCGGAGACCCTAGACGAGCTGATCGGTCAGGCAGACCGACGCATGTACGAGGCAAAGCAGTCCAAGCGAACCGCGCCGCGGCACGCGTAGCAAAGTGCAGGGATTGGCTCCGGCGGTAGGACTCGAACCTACGACATGGTGATTAACAGTCACCCGCTCTACCAACTGAGCTACACCGGAGCGAAGATGACGCGGTGTTGGTACTCCGCGCCACAGGGCGCCGTCGCGGCGCCGTGCGAGAGAATACCGCATGTTCCGTGCGCAGTGCGCTGTTCCTCGTATCCTCTGCGCCATGCTGCTGATCGAACCGGACGAGCTCCACGCACGGCTGAGTGAACCCAGTCTCGCGATATTTGATGTGCGCTGGTCGCTGGCAGATCCACCCAAGGGGCGGCGCGATTTCCTCGCAGGCCACATCCCCGGCGCACAGTTTGTGGACGTGGACACAGATCTCGTCGCGGCACAGGGACCCGGACGTCATCCGCTCCCCGATCCGGCGGCATTCCACAAGCGCATGCACGAGCTCGGGCTGCGCGACGGCGACGAGGCCGTGGTCTACGACGACAGCGGCGGCGCCATCGCGGCGCGCCTGTGGTGGATGCTTGATGACCTCGGCTTCCCGCGGGTCCGCCTGCTCGACGGCGGGATTCCCCCTTGGGCGGCGGAGTCCGGCGAGGCCTCACACCCAGCACGGCCGGGGACGCTGACCCTCGCGGCTGCGTGGACGAGAACGATTGACCGAGCCCGACTCATCCCCCGCCTTGGCACGGTGACCCTGACTGACGCCCGGGCGCCGGAACGGTATCGAGGCGACATCGAGCCCATCGACCCGGTTGCGGGACACATTCCCACGGCGGTAAACCTGCCGCTCGCCGGAAACCTTGGCCCCGACGGGCGCTTTCTGCCGCCCGACGCGCTTCGAGCGCGGTTCGGCCGGCTGGGCGACGAGGTGGTCGTTGCCTGCGGCAGCGGCATCAACGCCTGCCACAACGCGCTCGCGATGTGCCTCGCGGGGCTGCCGGCTCCCCTGCTCTACCCGGGCTCCTACAGCGACTGGTCGCGGGCCGGCATGCCGATCGCGACCGGCGACTTACCGGGCTCGCCGCCTCACTGACACCACCGCCATCTGAAGCAGCGCGGCGATCATCGCTGCCGTGAAGCCGATGGCCAGATCGCCAAACAGCGGCACCTGGAAGCCCAACAGCTCCACCTGCGGACCGATCCCGATGCCGAACTTGTGGCCGATCAGGTAGAAGGCGCCGAACCCCGCGCTGAACGGCAGGATCGCCGCCTTTCGGGCCCTCTGGCCGCCGAAGCGGGCTGCCAGCCGATAGGCCAGCCACCCCAACACAACCGAGCAGGCGAGAAACAGAAAGAACAGGGCATATGCGCGCGGTGTCATGGCGCGAGGGTATCGGAAGCCCGGTTCATGAGCTGGTGGGGGCATCCTCTTTGGGGCGGTTTTCGGGTAGTTCCAATAAAGCGGAACTACTTGTGGAGAACGACCGGACGTCTTGCGGGCCGCATAAGTGGTGGATGAGGACCGGGACATAGGCTGCGGGCGTGCCCAAGCAGATCGGGTCAGGAATGGAATTGCTCGCCGATGCTACGCGCCGGCGGATCATCGCCATGATCGCGGGGCGGCCGATGCGATCGTCGCTGATCGCCTACGAACTTGGCCTGAGTCGGCCGGCTGCGTCCCGCCATCTCGGGCTGCTGGAAGCCGCAGGACTCGTGCGCAGTTTCTCGTCACCGCTTGACGGCCGTGCGCGGGTGTGCAGCCTCCATCCGGGGGCGACGTTCCCGCTCATTGCCTGGCTCGCCGAGACAGGTGTTGGCCTGCCCCCGCCAGTTGGCGATCCCTACCTACGGGCAGCGGCGGAGATGGCCACCGCGACGGACTTGTCCACAGATAGTTCCACTTGATTGGAACCATCCGAAAGGTGGTCCGGGAGAGGACCCCCCCACCGTGCGGTCCGGCGCCTCGGCGGTCCGAGGGCGCGGCGAGCGGGCCCCCTACTCCAGGTAGTCCTTGAGCTTGCGGCTGCGCGACGGGTGGCGCAGCTTGCGCAGGGCCTTCGCCTCAATCTGGCGGATGCGCTCCCGTGTCACGTTGAACTCGCGGCCAACCTCCTCGAGGGTTCGGGCGCGCCCATCCTCCAGGCCAAACCGAAGCTGCAGCACACGGCGCTCGCGGCCGGTGAGCGAGTCCAGCACCGCCTCAACCTGCTCCTTGAGGAGCTGGTGGGATGCGGCTTCGGCGGGAGCCAGGGCGCCGCGGTCCTCGATGAAGTCGCCGAGGTGGCTGTCCTCCTCCTCGCCGATGGGTGTCTCGAGCGACACGGGCTCCTGGGACACCTTGATGATCTCCCGCACCTTCTCGGGCGTGACGACCACCACGGCCTCGCTGTCCTTCTCCTTCTTCTTGGGCAGCTCAACCTCAATCTCGCGACCGCCGTGAAGCAGCGTGATGCCCTCCCAGGCGGACAGGAGCATCGGGTCCACACGGGACGCGTCGCTCACGGTGAAGTGCACGCCAGGCTGCTTCTCGCCGCGGACTTCGAAGGACTCGAGGTTGTCGCGGCCGCCCACAGCGACAAAGATGCCTGCCGTCATGTCAGGCCCAAGGGTCATCGCGAGCGCTTGCTCCTCAACGGTGGGCTCGCGGCCCAGGTCTTGGAGCAGCTGGCGCGACACGCGGATCAGCCGATTGATGGTCTCCACCATGTGCACAGGGATGCGGATAGTCCGCGCCTGGTCCGCGATGGCCCGGGTGATGGCCTGGCGGATCCACCAAGTGGCGTACGTGGAGAACTTGAAGCCCTTCTCGAAGTCGAACTTCTCAACCGCACGGATCAGGCCGATGTTGCCCTCCTGAATGAGATCTAGGAACGACATGCCGCGGCCGATGTATTTCTTGGCAATCGAGACGACCAGGCGCAGGTTGGCGGAGGTGAGCTGCTCGCGTGCGTCACGGCCAATCTTGACAATGTCGCCCTTGCGGTCGCGCATCTTGGTGGCCGGCGGCACCTCGGGGTCCCAGCCCATGCGCTTGAGCAGGTCGGCGTCGTTGCCCGCGTCAATCCAGCGCTGGAGCGCCGGGAACGACATATCGGTGCGCGTCCAGTCGTAGATGGCGCGCAGACCCACGTTGTCGCGCGAGTCCAGGTCCCCGTTGTGCACCGAGAGGTACGACCAGTCCAGCAGCGTGACAAATGCGGCCGGCGTGGGCGCCTCGTTGTAGGCGCTGACGAGGCCGCGGGCCTCCTTGAGCCGGGCGATGGTGCCCTCGGACTGGGCGTCCTTGCCCGCCTTGACGAGGTGGAAGTCCGGTGTCGGAGCGAGCAGGTCCGCCACGCCTCCTGAGGCCATCGCCTCGGCAACCATCGCGTGCATCTCCGGTCCAAACGGCAGACGGTGCTGCGGCTTGGCCGTGCGGGTCTTGCGCTCGGTCTCATGAAGCGTCCACTCGTGGAGCGAGATGACGGCCTTCCAGGGCTCCTCGATCATCTGCTCGCCAAGCTCGATGGCCTTGGCGAGGATCACCTCCTCCTCGGCCGTGAGGAGCGGCACCTTGCCGATCTCCTTGAGGTACATCCGGACGGGATCGTCAATCCCGATCAGGTCCGCGTTGATGGCCTCGAGCTCCTCAGTGGAGGGCTCCTCAACGCTCGCCGGGGAGATGATCGCGGGCGCCTCAACGCCGGCCGGCACGATGACGCCCTCGACAACCTCCTCGATCAGTTCAACGCTGATGTCCGCGACGAGCTCGGCGCCCAGGGCAGATGCGTCGGGCTCAAGCTCGTCGTCATCGTGATCGTCATCGTCATCGTCGATGCCCGGCAGGTCTTCGTCCCCGTCGCCGCGGATCACCGCGGTCACGAGCGCCATCTCAGGCGAGCTGGCAGCAGCTCGCGCGGTCCGGGACTTGGCCGTGCGCTTGGGGCGAGCGGCGGGAGCGTCGGTCATGTCGGGGCTGTCGGTGTCCGCGGCGAGGCGGTCCGTCGAGTTGGTCATGGCGGGCGGGACCTCCGGTGGGGCGCTGGGCGGGACGGCGGCTGGGCAAGTGGCGGCGGGTTGGCGGCTAGCCTCCCGTGAGGACTGGGCGGCCGAAGCGACGCGAATCCTCGCGTCGTCTGTCGAGCGATTTGCGCTGCTCGTTGAGATGCCTGCGTTCGCTGGTGAGGCGGGTGACGGTGTCGCGGTCACCATCGCGTTCAGCTTCGGCGGTGGCGTCGCGGTTATAGGCGGAGCGGTCCTGCCAGTCGCTGTCGTCTAACTCCAGAACCAGGCTTTCCAGCTCAAACGCGAGGGCGCGGTCATCGAGGTCACGCGGGTTGGGGCCGTCGCGCGAGATCAGCGCGTGACCCAAGGCGCGGCTCTCCTCGTCCAGACCCTCGAGGATGGCGACCAGCTGGTACGGCGGCCGCACGCCCGCGTCGTTGCGCGCCCGGGCCTCCACGATGGCCCGGAAGAGCTCGCGGGCCACCTGCGAAGGCAAGCGGTCTGGCGCCACGCCGTCGAGGACGAGGTCGTGCGCCTCCGGCACCAGCAGGGCGAGGCGCAGGAGCTCCTGCTCCGTGCGCGAGACGGGGCGCAGGATGTCCGCGATGGGCAGGGCGTCGGGTGCGCTGGTGACGGCAGCGGCGGTGAACCGGTCACGGCCGGCCTGGCTGTTGCTGTGGCCTTGTCGAGGGTCGGCGGCCTTGCGGCGCATCGCCTCAATCAGCGTGCGCTCCTCCACCCCGCTCACTTGGCGCACCCGGCCCAGGTACGCGTCCCGCATCACGGGGTTGGCTAGGTTGCGGATGATCGGCAGCACGGCGTCCACAAAGCGGGTCTGGCCGCCGGGCGTGCGCAGGTCGTGGGCGCGCGCGTGGACGTCGATCAGGTGGTCAACGATGGGCCGCGCCGTGCGGACCTCCTCGCGCCAGCGGTCCGGCTCGTCGCGAACCACCTCGTCGGGGTCCTTGCCCTCCGGCAGCCGGACCACGCGCACATCATCGAGTTCCACGCCGGACTCGTCGCCTGCCAGCTGGCGGATCAGCTCCTCCAGCGCGGTTGCCCCAAAGGTGCCCGCCTTCTCGCCCGCCGCATCGACGTCGTACGCCAGCGCGATGCGCTTGGCGTATCTGGTGATCACAGCGACCTGCATGGGCGTCAACGCCGTGCCCAGCGAGGCCACCACGTTGTCAAAGCCTGCCTGGTGAGCCATCAGCGCGTCCGTATACCCCTCGACGATCACCGCCTGGCCTGTCTTGCGGATGGCCGACTTCGCTCGGTCAATCAGGTAGAGGGTTCGGCTCTTGTCAAAGAGCGGCGTGGCTGGGGAGTTGAGATATTTCGGCCCGTGGTCCTGGCCATCGGCGCTCTGGCCCTCCTTGCCAAGGATCCGCCCGCCAAGGCCCACCGGATGCCCGTTGGTGTCGCGGATGGGGAAGATCACCCGCTCGCGGAACTTGTCGTAGACGCCGCCGCCGCGCTGTCTCGGGCTGGCGAGGCCAACCTCGAGGAGCTCTGCCGGGGTGATCTGGCGCTTGGTGCCCAGCTGCCGGACCAGCGAGTCCCAACCTGCGGGCGCCCAGCCAAGCTGGTACTTGCTGATGGTCTCGTCTGTGAAGCCGCGGCCCTTGAGGTATTCCAGGGCGGGCGCACCCGTCTTGGACTTGGTCTGGACGGCGTGGTAGAAGGCGATCGACGCCTCCATGACCTCTCTGAGGCGGGCCAGACGCGCAT
>JANYAA010000008.1 GCA_025355255.1 Chloroflexota bacterium
ACCGGCGAACAGCTCCCGGATGGGGCCGAAGAGCCCGGTGTACGTGGCGGGGTTGGTCCGCGGCGCGCGGGAGCACAACCTGCGCGGCGTGGACGTCGCGTTCCCGCTCGGCACGTTTATCGCCGTAACGGGCGTGTCCGGCTCCGGCAAGTCCACGCTGGTTGACGAGGTGCTCTATCGGGCTCTGGCACGCGATCTCACGGGCTCGCGGCAGCCCGTGGGCAAGCACGACGCCGTTGAGGGCGTGCAGCACATCGACAAGATCATCGAGATCGACCAGAGCCCTATCGGCCGGACGCCGCGGTCCAACCCCGCCACGTACACCGGGCTCTTCGGCCCCATCCGGGAGCTGTTCGCCGGTACGCCGGACGCCCGCGTCCGCGGCTACAAGCCCGGGCGGTTCAGCTTCAACGTCAAGGGCGGCCGCTGCGAGGCCTGCAAGGGCGACGGCATCATCAAGATCGAGATGCAGTTCCT
This sequence comes from Chloroflexota bacterium, assembly GCA_025355255.1. GTDB lineage: Bacteria > Chloroflexota > Limnocylindria > Limnocylindrales > CSP1-4 > CAIXZV01. The sequence goes on from JANYAA010000008.1 coordinate 478, forward strand.
GCCGGACGTGTACGTCCCGTGCGAGATCTGCAAGGGCAAGCGCTACAACCGTGAGGCGCTGGAGATCCACTACCGCGGCCGATCCATCGCGGACGTGCTGGAAATGACGGTTGCGGAGGCGGTGGAGTTCTTCGCCGCCGTTCCCAACGTGCACAACAAGCTCAAGACCCTGTTTGACGTGGGTCTGGGGTATGTCCACCTCGGGCAGCCCGCCACCACGCTGTCCGGCGGCGAGGCGCAGCGCGTCAAGCTGGCGACAGAGCTCTCGCGGCGGGCAACCGGCAAGACGCTGTACCTGCTGGACGAGCCCACCACGGGCCTCCACTTCGCGGATGTGGAGAAGCTGCTCCACGTGCTGCACCGTCTGGTGGACACCGGGAACACGGTGTTGGTGATTGAGCACAACCTCGACGTGATCAAGACCGCGGACTGGATTGTTGACCTAGGGCCGGAGGGTGGGCTGCGCGGCGGGCTCGTCATCACCGAGGGGACGCCGGAGACCGTCGCCGCCACGCCTGGCTCGGCCACAGGCGAATACCTCGCCCGAGTCCTGCGCGGCGAGCCACTGGTGCCGCTGAGCCACGTGACGTTTGCGGACGAGGCGGGTCGACCCGGGCTGGGCGGAGCGCGCGAGACGCCGCCGTTGCCCGCCATTGCCACGTCGCGCAAGCGCGTGGCCGCGGCCAAGTCGGCAGGGGAGCGCTAGGGCGCCTGGCAGGCGGGCGATCCGCCGCCGTTCTACGATTGCGCCATGCCCCAGATCGAGTACGCGTTCCTGGCCGATGCGGCCGAGACCAACCCCGGCCACAAGTTCGCTGTCATCGGCGGCGGCGTCACACGCATCGGCGGCCCGTCGTTTCCGCTCCAGCACCCGCACATCGCGCTGGTGGTTGGCTTGGGGATGGCTGCCGACGAGGTCCATGTGCCGCACCAGTTCGGCATGCAGCTGCTCGATCCCGACGGCGTGCAGGTGGCCGGCGCGGATGGAGCCCTGACCGCCCACGGATCGGAGGACGGACGCGAGGCGATCGTCACCTTCAGCATCGACCTGTGGAATGTGGTCTTCCCGCAGCCGGGCGATTATGCGTTCCGCATCACCGTGGACGGCGCGGAGGCAAAGCGTCTGTCGCTTGTCCTGGTGCGCACACCGCCCGGTGCCCCCAGCGGGCCCACTGGACCAATTCCCGGGCCGAGGCCGCCAATCCAGTGACCGCCCACGGCCACGCCACCGGCCCGGCGCGCCACGAGCGCCCCGAGCTGGACGACCTCGCCCTGACGGCCGCACGTGCAGCCGACAAGCTGGTGGCCGCTGCCCGCGAGCGAGGGGCTGCGCGATGGCTCGCGTACTTCGAGCCGCTGCCGGACCTGCTGCGGGACGCGCCCATCGTGGATCTCCGGCGCATCTGCATGCGCGCCCGAGCCGCGTACGGCCCCAAGGACTCCATCCGCGACGTCCTGCCTGAAACGGTGACGGAGCCGCTGCTGGACGGCATCGACCGGCTGCTCAAGGGCATCGCGAAGCGCGAAATGGCCGGCGGCTGAGCCTGATCCCGCCCAGACCACATTCTTCGCAAGGAGCGAGCAGAATGTGGTTCTGAGCGGATTGCCGACGCCAGTGGGCCGTCCGCGGAGTACCAAACAGGGCGCTGCGCGGGCGAATCAGGGATCGGACTCCGTGTTCGGGCGGCTTCCGCTCCTCCTTGAGCCCCCAACGGTTCGCTCCTTGCGAAATCTGTCT
>JANYAA010000043.1 GCA_025355255.1 Chloroflexota bacterium
GTCTAAGAACCATCGGTCGTGGCTGATGACCACGGCGCAGCCCGGGAAGGACTCGAGGCCTGCTTCCAGCGCCCGCAGCGTGTCCACGTCGAGATCGTTGGTGGGCTCGTCGAGGAGCAGCACGTTGCCGCCTGACTGCAGGAGCTTGGCCAGATGGACGCGGTTGCGCTCGCCACCGGACAACTGGCCCACGAGCTTCTGCTGGTCCGTGCCGCGGAAGTTGAACGATGAGACGTATGCCCGGGCGGGCAGCTCGCGGTTGCCCACCTTGACCACCTCCACACCTTGGGTGATCTCCTGGAATACCGTCTTGTCGCCCGCAAGCGAATCCCGGCTCTGGTCTACGTAGCTCAGCTTGACGGTGTCGCCGATGGTGATATTGCCCGCGTCCGGCGCCTCAACGCCTGTGAGCATGCGGAACAGCGTCGTCTTGCCAGCGCCGTTGGCGCCGATGATCCCCACGATCCCCGCCTTCGGCAGCGAGAAGGTCAGATCTTCCACGAGGAGCCGGTCGCCGTAGCCCTTTCGCAGGTGCTCCACATCGATCACGGTGTCACCCAGGCGTGGGCCGGGCGGGATGGCGATCTCAAGCTCGCGAGCAACGGCCTTGTCGTCGTTGGCGTCGGCCAGCAGCTTCTCGTATGCGCCAAGGCGGGCCTTGCCCTTGGCCTGGCGGGCCTTGGGCGACAGGCGGACCCAGTCAAGCTCGCGCGCCAGGGTGCGCTGCTTGGCATCGGCGGTCTTGTTCTCGGCAGCCATCCGGGCGAGCTTTTGCTCCAGCCAAATGGAGTAGTTGCCGCTGAACGGCAGACCGCGTCCGCGATCCAGCTCAAGGATCCACTTGGCCACGTTGTCGAGGAAATACCGGTCGTGGGTGATGGCGATGACCGTGCCCGTGTACTCCTGGAGGAATCGCTCCAGCCACTCCACGGACTCGGCGTCCCGGTGGTTGGTGGGCTCGTCGAGCAGGAGCAGGTCCGGGTGCTGGAGCAGGAGGCGACACAGCGCGACCCGGCGCTTCTCGCCACCAGAGAGCACGAGGACGTCCGCGTCATCGGGCGGGCAGCGGAGCGCGTCCATCGCGATCTCCACGTTGCGCTCCAGGTTCCACGCATCGGCCGCGTGAATCCTGTCTTCGAGGAGTGCCTGCTCCGCGCCGACGGCCTCGTAGTCCGCATCAGGATCGGACCACTTCGCCATAACCGCGTTGTACTGGTCAATGAGCGCGGCAACCTCGCCGACGCCCTCCATGACGTTGGCCTTCACGCTCTTGGCGGGGTCGAGTTGTGGTTCCTGCGACAGGTAGCCAACGGTGAAGCCGGGGGTTAGGCGAGCGTCACCTGTGTACCCGTCGTCAAGCCCTGCCATGATGCGCAGCAGACTGGACTTGCCCGCGCCGTTTGACCCGATGACGCCAATCTTGGCGCCCGGGTAGAACGAGAGGGAGATGTCCTCAAGGACGGTCTTGTCCGGCGGATAGTGCCGGGCGAGCTTGTAGGCGCTGTAGATGAATTCGGCGGGCATGTGCGCAAGGGTACCGGGTCCGGCCGCTGCGGCCGTCGCGATGTGCCTATGGGATGGGCGAGAGGTCCACCAGGGACGTCATCATGGCCGGATCGCCCGGGGGCTTGTGGCCGTTGAACACCGCCACAAACACGGCACCCGACACGGTGCGCATGCCGCCTGAGCCAAAGAGCGACACGTTGACGAGCCGGCCCGACACGCCGCGGAACGCCAGCGACCAACTGGTGAGCGTCCCGACGTTCGTCCGGCTGTCCGCCGCGAAGACGGCCGAGATGGCCGCGGCCGAATACGACTTCGTCTGCCAGGTGGCGTAGGGGGACGCCGCGTCATACGCAACGCCGGCGGCATCGCGGTCCGGCGAGCCGCGCAGGTACGACAGCGGCGTGCTGCTCAGCACGCCTGAAGCCGACACAAACACATACTCGTTGTTCTCGGTTGCGCCACCGCCGGTGGAGTGGAACATCGTGTTGGCGACGACGCTTCCGGATTTCACCACAACGCCGACGGTCGCCGTTACGGCGGCGTCCGTGGCGGACGTCTCCGCGCGCACACCGCCGTAGACTTGGGAACGGGTGTCGTCGTACACGTCGAACGTCCCGGTGGTCGGGTGCAGGTGGTATGCGGCATAAGAGCGCGCTGCATAGGCCTGCGCCTTGATTGCCTCGACCGGCCATGTGGAGGAGATCTCGGCCGGGACAACGCCGCGAACATAGTTCTCCAGCGAGACGGTGTTGATCACGTCAACCGCTGTGCCGGCCACGAGGATGCGCAGCGTCCCCCGGTACAAGTCGTACGTCGACGGCTTCGAGAAGAGCTGGATGGTTGACCCGGGCGCAGTGCCCGCCACCTGGATGTCTGCTGCAGCGGCAACGTCGGCGATGACCTGGCCGCCGCTGTCCACAACGATCCTCCACGTGGTGCCCGCTGCACTGGTGGTTGGGATCAGCTGGGCACGAGCGTCCGCTGGGATGTCGCCACTGACGCCTGTGATTGACCATGTGCCGCTCCGGCCGTAGATGCTGAGCGGCACGGCAGTGGTTGGCGTGAAGTTGTCGAGTACGAGCACGCGCACGGACGGCGTCCCGCTGATTGGGCCGAGCGTCGTCGCCCGGTAGTAGTGGCTGATGATGGTGGCGGCGCTTTGCCCAGCCAGCGCTCTGCCGCGGGCACCGTACTGCGACAGGCCAACCCCGTGGCCCCAGCCTCTCCCATAGAACGTGACCGTGGCAGGAATCGGCGTGGGCGGCGCCAGGGGCTTCACAACGCTGGTGGCCCCATAGAGGTACGTCACCCCGTAGTGGGTCGCCACGCTGATGCCGCCAATCGCCGTGATCCGGTACCAGGTTGTGCCGGACGATGTCGTGCCGCAGACCGAGGTCCAGGCGCCGCCGTTCACCGTGGCATCGGCCAAGACCGTCGCGCCGATGCCCAGCGACGTCTTGAGGGTGGCGCTTGTCGTTGCTGCGGTGCGAAGGTTTGCGCCCGCGCAGGCGGCGGTCATCGGATTGCCCGGTGGCGGCGGCGGGGTGGGCGTGGGCGAAGGCGTAGGCGTAGGCGACGGTGTCGGCGACGGCGTCGCGGTTGCGGAAGGCGTTGGCATCGGCGACGGCGTGGGAGCCACCGTTGGGGTTGGTGTCGGCGTGGGTGCGGGAGTTGGCGATGGCACGACCGATGGCGCAGCAACGAGGACGCCGGTTGCGGCGTACAGGTATGTAAGGCCGTACAGGGTCTTGACCGGCGAGCCGTTCACAGCCGTGACGCGGTACCACGACGAGCCGCTCTTGGCGGTGGGGCAGACGGTCGCCCACGCGCCCCCGGCGACCGTCCCGGAGACCGTGACGAGGGCCTTCAGCGGCAGCGAGACCTTGAGTGAACCTGTTGTCGCAGCGGCGGTGCGAAGGTTGGCGCCCGCGCATGCAGGCGTCATCTGCCTCGTTGAGACCGGGCTTGGCGTAGGCGCCGGGACCACGGCCCCCAGCACGCCTGTAGCGGCATAGACGTAGGTGACCCCGTACAGGGTCTTGACCGACGTTCCGTTGACAGCAGTGACGCGATACCACGACGAGCCGCTCTTGGCGGTGGGACACGTGGCAGCCCATGCGCCACCGGCAACCGTTGCGTCCACGGTGACCCGGGCCGTGAGCGGCAACGAGGCTGCACGGAGCGCCGTGACTCTGGGCGCCGTCCGAAGGTTCGCCCCGGCGCAGGCGGGTTTCAGCACCGTTGCCGCGGCCAGATCAACGCCTGGCGCCACAATGCTCGAGCCAAGCTGCGCGACGAGGAGCGTCGCGGCAATCACGGCAAGGACCCGCCCTGGCCAGCCAAGACGCTGCGGGCGCGGAGGCTGCGGACGCGCATGGCGTATTTGCATCGTGTTCCAGCCTAACCGGTATCAGCCCCGTCTGTCACCCTTCGGCCCCGAACACACCGGATGGCGATGATGGCGATCGTGGCGGATGAACTTACCGGCCGACGCCTGGCGACAGCTCGCTCGCGGTCTCCGCGTTGACCATCGCGTCCGCGGCGAGGTTCATGTAGGCGTGGAGTTCCTGGCGTTCGGCATCCCCGGCACCGGACGCGTCAATGGCGACGCGCATGTGGTGAAGCCAGCAGTCACGCTCCCGGATGCCGATGGTGTACGGCGTGTGGCGGGCGCGAAGCCGTGGATGCCCGCGCTCCGCGAGGTACGTCGTGGGGCCACCCCAGTACTGCACCAGAAAGAGCGCGAGCCGCCTGCGCGCCGGCGCGAGGTCCTGGCCCTGGGGGTACAACGGGAAAAGGACGGGGTCCGTGGCTATGCCTGCGTAGAAGCGGTCCGCGAGCTGCTCGAAGAACCCGAGGCCGCCGACACGCTCATAGAGGCTCGCTTGTGACATGACGGCGATTCTAGGCGAGTGGGATCGTCGCGGCGTAGCCTCGGCGCGTGGCTGCCTACAATGGCCGGGTGCAGCCTCCCTTCCCAAACCTCGTTCTCTACGGCCGCCCGGGCTGTCATTTGTGCGACGACGCGCACCAACTGCTCGCCGCGCTGCTGGCCGAGCGCGCCGAATCGGGCATGACGGTGCCCTCGGTGCTGGAGCGGGACATCGAGTCTGACGAGGACTGGCTGCGCCGCTACCTCGTGACCATCCCCGTGCTTGCCTGCGGCGACAGGGAACTTGAGCTAGCGACAAGCCCGTCCAAGCTGCGCCGCTTTCTTTCGGAGGTCTTGGACGGCGCATGAGCGGCGACTACACGCTTCTTGTCGCCATTGCCGCCGGGGTCATCTCCTTTGTCTCCCCGTGCGTGCTGCCGCTCGTGCCCGCGTACCTGGGCCAGCTCACCGCGGTGGCGGTCGTAGGCCGGCAGCGCGACGGCATAACCGGCGGCCGCCCGTCGCGCTGGGCTGCCGTCCGCCACGCCATCGCCTACGTGGCAGGCTTTGGCCTGATCTTCACGATGCTTGGGGTGACTGCGGCGTTTGCAGGTGGCGCGATTGCGGACTTCATCAAACCACTCCGGATCATTGGCGGCTTCCTGCTTGTGGCGATGGGCCTGAGCCTCGCCGGCATCGTCCGTATCCCCATCCTTGAGCGCACCTGGCGACCGCTTGACGCCGGGGCATCGGCGAGCGTCACCGCGACCACCGGCGGGATGTCGCTCGCGCCAGCTGACTCCGGTCTCGGCGGCCGTCTTGGCGCGAGGCTCGTGGGCGAACGAGCAGGTCTGGCCACATCGATGGCGATGGGGGCCGTCTTTGCCATCGGCTGGACGCCTTGCATCGGCACGATCCTGGGCGGCATCCTCGGGATGGCCGCCACCAGCAGCACCGCGCTGCAGGGGGCACTGCTGCTGGCTGGCTACACGGCGGGCCTGGGCATCCCGTTTATCGTGCTGGCCTTCTTCTACGACCGCGCCGGCGTGCTCATGCGACCGCTCGTCCGCCACGGCCAGCTCGTGTCGCTCATCGGCGGGCTGCTGGTGGCCTTCATCGGACTGGCCATGGCGTTTGACCTGCTGGTCCTGCTTCCCCGCTACTTCCAGTTTGGCGGCGTCTAGGTGGACCAGCCCAAGGACGGCCCGCCTGCCGGATCACGCCGGGTGTTCGGGCCGTTCACGGCGCGCCAGCTCTGGGCTGTGGCCGGTTCGGCCGTATTTGCTGCTGTTGCGCTTGTTGTCCTCACGCGCCCCATCGCGGCGCCTGCCGGATTCGGCCCGACCGCGCTCCCGGTGGCCACGCCATTCCTCGTCGGGAGCGCCACCACGGGTCTGCAGCCAGGGGCGGCAGCGCCCGAGCTGCGGTGGAACGCCGCCGACGGCGCAGCACAGGTCTTGCACGATCTCAAGGGCAACCCGGTGCAGCTCGCGGACCTGCGCGGGAAGCTCGTCTGGCTGAACTTCTGGGCATCGTGGTGTCCGCCCTGCCAGAGCGAGACACCCGTGCTGCGGGATATGCAGACGCGGTACGCAGCCGCCGGTCTGATGATCGTGGGCGTAGCGGTCCAGGAGACGACGCCAGACGAAGTTTCCAAGTACGCCGCCAAGTACGAGCTGACCTACCCCATCGCGTTTGACGCAACAGCGGACGTCTTCAACCTGTACCGCGTCTTCGCCTTGCCGACGCAGGTCTTCATCGGCCCCGACGGGCTGATCCGCCAGGTCGTCAACGGCCCCCTCACAGACGATGCGGCTTCCCGGCTGATCGATGGCTGGCTCCCATCGCCACATCCGGGCTGACCGGGCGCGCGCCTAGAGCGCGTCGAACCTGAAGCGGTCCCGATCCGGCGTCAGTTTGCCGATGGGGCTGCGGACCTCATGCGAGAGCACCACGATCCAGTCGCCCTCAACCGCACGGCGGAACAGCTCGCCCTTCACGAGGACGCTGTCCAGCGGGAAGTCGTCAAACGTGGTCACCCAACGCGGGTTGGCGGACCAGGGGCGCATGCAGAGATCGCCGAAGAACGCCAGGGTCTTGGCGCCGGGTCCCGTGCCGCGCACGACGATAACCCGAACTTCCACATCCCGTACTCGTTCCAGGCGACCGCCGGCTTCACCCACGAGTTCAAGAGCCGGGTCTACGTGCAGGC
>JANYAA010000070.1 GCA_025355255.1 Chloroflexota bacterium
AGCAGCGGCGGCGATCGCGGTGCCGAACACGACATCGGCAAGGCCTGTGCCCAAGTGCTGGACGACGATGCGGCCGGAGGGTCTGGCCGCCAGATCCAAGACCTCGCCCAAGACAGGGCCGGGATCCGGATAGTTGTCGAACTGGCCCGCGTCCCGGTTCGCCAGCCATTGGCCTCGGTGGTCCACCGTGAACAGGACCGCGTCCCGTGCCACCTCGGCAGCGCACATGGTGGCGTAGTCCACCGGCACCACCAGCACGTTGGGCGCCAGCCAGGCGTTGGTCATCCGCTGGCGGTCCTTGGGCGCGGCGAATGACGCAGCCGTCACCACAACGTCGGCGCCCTCCACCGCATCGCGTGCGGAGGCCGCCACGCTTGCGGCGGCGATCCCTGGGGTCTGGCGGGCGGCCTCAGCCAACGCGACGGCGCGGTCCGGGTCACGGTCGTAGATGGAGAGGTCTACCCCCGGCAGCGTGAAGCCCAGCACGGGGAGGTGGCTGTGGCCCTGGACGCCTGCGCCGATGAGCGCTGCCCGCGGCTTGCCCGGCACGGCCGGCGCCGCAAACGCGCGGATGGCCACGCCGCTGACTGCCGCCGTCCGGTGCGCGGTGATTGGCCCGGCGTCGAGGATGGCCGAGACGAGACCCGTCACAGGGTCGTTCAGCAGGAGGGTTGCGGTGATCGCGGGCAGCCCGAGCCCCGCATTGTGCGGGAAGCTGAGGACCCACTTCACGCCCAGGCGATCCCCGGTGTGGTTGGCGGTTGCGCCCGGCAAGTACGCCGGCATAGCGTGGCAGAACGACCCGTCTGTCCGCGGATGCACGCCGATCTTGGGCGGGAGTTCCGCATCGCCGGCCAGGCCGCGCAGGGTGGTCTCGGCAAGCGCCAGACGCTCCGCGACAGGGGGCATGAGGGCGGTGACATCGGCACCGGTGAGGTAGCGAAGCGCGGGCAGGTCCGTCATCGCCGGAGTGTAGGCTGCGGCGAAGGAAGCGTCAGGGCGCGTCATGCAGGCTGCCCACTGCGGCAAGGCTTGTCGCATCGCCGCTGATCGCATAGGCCGCCACGTCTGCGGGCACAAGCGCCGTTTCGCGCAGACCAAGCCGCTCCGTCCAGCCGTCGCCCCGCAGGACAACCTCGCCGCGCACGACCGTGATGATCTCCGGGGTCAACCCCGCCGGCTGACGCGAGGCCGTTGCCGAACCCGGCGCGACAAGCTCTAGGCGGAACTCCGGCGTTGTCAGCACGCCGCCATCGAGTCGCCAACCAGAGCCCACCAGCGCCGCCTGCCGCCACGGCCGCACGGCCTCAAGCGCCTCCTCGCGGTGCAGCGAGCGACCGGCGACGGCGGGGCGACCCCAGTCCGAGATGCGATACGTGAGGTCGGACGGCTGCTCGATCTCGTAGACGAAGACGCCCGCGCCAATCGCATGGATCGTGCCGGGCTCCACGTTGAACACGTCGCCGGCATGGGCCGTCACGGCCTCGCAGTCGGGCCGGTCCATCGTGCCCGCGGCGATCGCCGCCCGAACCGCATCGTCAGCCATGCCAAGTCGCGGTCCCACCACAAGGTGCGCGTCTGGATCTGCGTCAAGCACCAGCCAGGCTTCGGCCTTGCCAACGGCGTCTGGCCCGTGCTGGCGGCGAGCGATGACGTCGGAGGGATGCACCTGGAGCGAGAGCCAGTCGCCCGCATCAATGAGCTTCACCAGCAGGGGGAATCGCGCGCCCAGCAGCGCAAGCCCGCGCGTGCCCACGAGCGCGGCGCCAGCCTCGGCGGCAAGTGCGTCAAGGGTCAGTACGCGCCCGCCGGCCAGCGTCACCGTGGATGCGGGACCAGCAACCCAGTGCTCACCAGCCCCGCCGCCAAGCCGGGTGCCCGCCCACGGCCGGGGGCTTGGGACCATCGCAGGGCGCAAGGCCCTCGTGAGGGCGGGGAGGGGAGCCTCACGAGCGTGCTGCGTCATTGCGCTCCAGCATACTCGCGAAGTCTGCGTGTCCCTCCGCGGATCCCCGGGCGCACAAACGCCCCGGCCGAAGCCGGGGCGTCAGGGTGCTACGGTTTGCTGGCGCCTAGCGGCGGCCGAGCATCGCCCAGAGCACGGGATTGTCCTTCGGGGTCCCGTAATCTCGAGGCTCCTCCGCGCTCGCCACGATGCTAATGATCGAGAACAGCGCGAGGAGCATGAACACGGCGACGATCACCATTGTCCTGCCTCATTCGCTTCACAGACGCACCTGGACCAATTGGGTCCGGCCGGAAGGTTCCGGTAGGGTCGGGCGTCTGAGTACCCCTGTGGTTGACATATTACCTACGATTCGTAGGCTCTGCAACTCCACACCCTAACGAATAGGTATCACGTGGCCAAGAACGTCTCTCTCAGCCAGACTGACGCCAAACTCCTGACGATTCTCCAGGAGGACGGTCGCCGCTCATACGCGGACCTCGGCGCGGAACTCGGCATGGCCGGACCGTCGGCGCATGAGCGGGTGAAGAAGCTCGAGTCGCGCGGCGTGATCCGCGGCTACTCGGCCGATGTGAACCCGGCTGCGCTGGGGCTGGGTGTGCTGGCCTTCACGTGGGTCACGCAGGCGCCCGGAACCATCGCCACGGACCTGATGCCCTTCTTCGAGCAGATCGCCGAGGTGGAGGAGTGCCACCACATCGCGGGCGAAGCGGACTACATCCTCAAGATTCGAGCGCACGACATGGAGCACTTGGGTGAGGTGGTGCGCCAGGTGCAGTTGACCGCCCACGTGTTCTCCACAGAGACGGACGTCGTGTTCACCACGGGCTTCGAGCGGCGTTCACGTCCGCAGGTGCGGCCCGCCGATGTGGCGGACGCGGAGTAGTCCCTGCTCGAACACGGCACAGCGGTGACCAGCAGTCGCACATTTCAGGTGTTGTGGCGGCGGTGCGGGACCGGGAGTCCCCGGTCGGCGTCGTCAGAGGCGCCGGATGAGGGCGTTCTGGAGCCGCTGCGGGACTGCCAGACCCCCAGCGCCCATACGCGCTAGGGAAAGCGCGACTGGCAGTCGTCCTGTGACCCGGGTCAGGCGCTCGGCGCCTCAGCAGGCGCGGTAGCCGCGGCCGGCGCAGCGGCCGGATCCGCGCGGCCAAACTCCTCGGGCGCCACAAGCTCGTCTGGCGGCGGGAAGCCCAGATAGCGCTTGTGCGCCTCGAGCACGCGCTCGGCCAGGTCTGCGTCGAGACGGGCGTCATCCAGGGTTCGGGCGAGCCATCCGGCTTCGGCCGCCGTCTCCTCTTGGCCAATCTCCGTCTCGCGACGGTTCATGTCCGCGAGCACCAGCCAGGCCAGCGCGGCGCCAAACGCCACACCGACGATCAGCAGCCAGAGGTTGAACTCGGCGTTCACGCAGGCGTCTCCGAACGAGGTGCGTCGTGGTTCATCGCGGCGAG
>JANYAA010000117.1 GCA_025355255.1 Chloroflexota bacterium
GTTTAACAGCGGCGTCGCCGATGAGCCCGCGGGCGGGGTCGGCTGTCCACTCGGTGGCGATGGCCCCCGAGGTGAACCCGGCGCCGAACGCCACAAGCACCACTTTGTCGCCTGGCTTGAGCCGGCCCGTGTTGGCCGCCTCCGCCAGCGCGATGGGCACGGATGCGGCCGACGTGTTGCCGTAGCGATCGACATTCACGAAGAACTTGTCCATCGGCAGGTCGAGGCCTTTGGCGACCGCCTCGATGATCCGGATGTTGGCCTGGTGCGGGATGATCAGGTCGATGTCGTCCTGCGTCCAGCCCGCCTTGGCAACCGCGGCAAGCCCAGTGGACGCGAGCGTCCGCGTGGCAAACCGGTAGGTCTCCTTGCCCTCCATGCGGATCTTGTGCTGTCCGCGTGAGAGCGTCTCGTACGATGGCGGCGCCTTGGACCCGCCAGCCGGCAGCCAGATCATGTAGGCGCCCTGTGGATCCGTAGTGAGCTCGATGCCTGTCTTCGCCGTGGGCTCGTCGCTGGCCGAGAGGACCACCGCGCCCGCGCCGTCGCCGAAGAGGATGGAGGTGCCCCGGTCGGAGTAGTCCAGGAACCGCGTAAGCAGCTCTGCGCCGATGACCAGGACGTTCTTGGCCATCCCCGCAGCAATGTACGCGCTCGCCGTGGCATACGCGTAGACGAAGCCCGAGCAGGCGGCTGCCACGTCGAAGCAGGCGGCGCGCGTGTTGCCAATGGCTTCCTTGACCAGCGCCGCGGTGGAGGGCATCCAGTAGTCCGGCGTCAGCGTGGCCAGGATGATGAAGTCGATGTCGTCGGGTTCAAGGCCCGCGGTCTTGATGGCACGCAGCCCGGCGACAGCGCCCATGGACGCGGTGCTCTCATGCGCGGCCGCGACGCGGCGCTCGCGGATCCCGGTGCGGGTGACGATCCACTCGTCGGACGTGTCCACCATCCGCTCGAGGTCGGCATTGGTCAAGATCTGCGCTGGCGCATATCTGCCCCAGCCGGTGAGCCGGACGGCGCGCTGCGGCGCGGGCTGCTGGCTGCTCATGCGCGCTCAACCTCGATCAGCGGCTGCTTGGCCTTGACCAGCTGGCCGCTCTCCGCGCAGATCCGCGTGATGCGGCCCGAGAGGTCGCTCTTGATCTCGTTGAACAGCTTCATCGCCTCGATGAGGCCGATGATCTGGCCCGCCTGCACGTGGTCGCCCACCGCGATGTACGGCGTGGCGCCTGGTGACGAGGCCCCGTAGTAGATGCCCGTGAGCGGCGCCTTGACCGAAGGCTTTGCCTGTGAGGGTGTGCCGGACGCGTCAACGGGTGCGGCGGCTGGGCTGGACCCAAGGGCAGCACCTGTGGGGCCGGCGGTTTCGGCTGGGCCGGCCTCAGCAGTACCCGGGCCAGCCGAGGCCATCCGCTCGAGCGCCGCCTGGGAGCGAACGACGATGGTGGTCCCGCCTGACGAGAGTTCCAGCTCGCCCAGATCGCCTTGGTCAAGCATCGCGGCCAGCCGATCCACCAGCGCCAGCAGCGGCGCGCTGTCGTCCACGGGCTCCTCCTGGCTGCTCATGCGTCCCACCGGACAAAGACCACGGCCGAGTTCTGCCCGCCAAAGCCAAACGAGTTGGACACGGCCGCGCGCAGCGGACGCCGGGCGGCGGTGTTGGGCGTCAGGTCCAGACCCGCGGCGTTGTCGTCGGGGTTGGCCAGGTTGATCGTCGGGGGCACGATCCCCGTGCGCAGCGCCATGATCGTGGCGATCGCCTCAATCGCGCCCGCAGCGCCCAGCGTGTGGCCCAGCATGGACTTGTTGGCGGTCACGGCCACGTTGGGTGCGTGATCGCCGAAGATCGTTCGGATAGCGGCCAGCTCGGCCTTGTCACCCTCCGTCGTGGAGGTGGCGTGGGCGTTGAGGTGGTCGATCTCGTCGGGCAGCAGGCCCGCCTTCTCCAGCGCGCGACGGACCGCTCGAACAGCGCCGATCCCGCCCGGTGCGGGCAGGGTGATGTGCGAGGCGTCCGCGGTGGCGCCGTAGCCCACAAGCTCGGCCAATGGCTCGGCGCCGCGGCCAAGCGCATGCTCCAGCGACTCGAGCACCAGCGCGCCGCCGCCCTCGCCGATCACGAAGCCGTCCCGGCCCTGATCAAACGGGCGCGACGCTGCCTGGGGGTCATCGTTGCGGGTGGAGAGCGCCTTCATCGAGGCAAAGCCGCCGACGACCGCCTCATGGATGCCCGCCTCCACGCCGCCCGCGATCATCATGTCGGCGTCGCCGCGCCGGATGGTCTCCCACGCCTCGCCCAGCGCGTGACCGCCAGACGCGCATGCGCTCACGGTGGCGAAGTTTGGCCCGAGCGCGCCCGTGAGGATGGCCACTTGGCCCGCGCCCACGTTGGCGATGCCCATCGGGATGAAGAACGGCGAGATGCGGTCGGGGCCCCGCTCCGCCATGACGACGACGTTGTCGAACATCGTGTTGGCGCCGCCGAGCCCCGAGCCGAAGATGGCACCGGTACGCTCGGCCAGCACGCCGTCAAGACGGCCAGGGAGGCCCGCGCTGTCGAGCGCCTGACGCGCGCTCCACAGGGCGAACTGGATGTAGCGGTCCGTGCGCCGCATCTCCTTGCGGTCCAGGATGGACGAGGGGTCAAAGTCCTTAACCTCCGCGCCAATCCGCGAGCTGACGCGCGACGGGTCAAACGCCTCGATCGTGCGGACGCCGGAGCGACCGGCGACAAGGCCATCCCACGTGGACGCCACGTCGTTGCCCAGCGCGGTGACGGCGCCCATGCCGGTCACAACGACGCGCCGGGGCCGGACCGGCCAGGACCAGCTCATCGAACCAGCTTCCCGGTGCGCACCGTGGCGGCGCGGTAGACGTCGCCCGGCAGACCGCGGGCCGAGATGGCATTGGCCACCGACAGCGCGTCAAACGGGGTGCGCTTGATCTCAGCCGTGACGTTGCCCTCGTGGACATCCACCATCGCCCATGACGCCGTGGGATCACCGTCAAACACATAACCCGCAGAGCCACCGTTGACAATCACCTTGAAGCCCAGATCGCGCACCTCGGGAACGTGCGTGTGGCCGACGCAGATCACGCGGGCGTCGGTCATTGCCGCGCGCTCAAAGATGACGTTGGCGTCGAGCGCCTGGTCAAAGCCGCGGGTCTGCGACCCCGGCGAGGCGTGGACCACGAGCAGCAGCGTGTCGTCCGAGGCGCGCATCCGGCGCTCGGCGGGTAGACGCCGCAGCCAGTCCAGCTGGTCGTCGCCAAGCTCGTCATGGGCCCATTCGGCGGCGGCCCGGATGGTCTCCGGCACGCCGTCCTGATACTGCGGGTACGCGGAGCCGTAGTCGAAGTCCCCCACGGCGATGTCCGTGTTCCCGGACACGATCAGCGCGCCCTCTGACTCGAGCAGCCGAAGCGCGTCAACGCAGGCGCCCGGGTGTGGCCCGTTGAGCACAAGATCGCCGGCGACCAGGACCGCGTCGGGTCGCGCGCGGCGGATCTCCGCGGCCACCGCCTCCAGGGCGGGCAGGTTCCCGTGGATGTCGGAGAAGACGGCGATGCGGGTCATCGCAGGACCCCGGCGGGCGGGATCACAAAGGAGAGCAGGCCCTCGCAGGCAATCTCCCCGTCAACGGTGGCGACCGCACGGCCCTTGCCGAAGCGGCTGCCGAGCTTCTCCATCACCACCTCGAGCCGCAGCGTGTCGCCGGGCGACACCACGCGCTTGAAGCGGACCTCGTCAATGCCCGCGAACAGGCCGATCCGGTCACCGAACCCAGGTTGCTTGGCCACATAGCAGGCCATCGTCTGGGCGAGCGCCTCCACCTGGAGGACGCCGGGCATCACCGGCAACCCGGGGAAGTGGCCCTGGAAGAACCACTCGGTAGCGGTCACGGCCTTGATGCCGACGATCCGCTTGTTCTCTGGGTCGTACTCCGTGATCCGGTCCACCAGCAGGAACGGCCAGCGGTGCGGGATCAGCGTCTCGATCTCGCGCGTCGTGTGGACGGTCCCTTTGGCGGCGGGCGGGGTGGCGGGGTCGGTCACAGGTGGCTCCAGCAGATTGAATGGGGAGTGTGGCGGCTGTGGGCGGCGGCGCGTTCGGCGGTGCGTGCAGGGCTGCACGCGCGGACCGGCCGCTCCCCGCCGCGGGTCATCCGGGTCGCTCGGCAGCGGCAAGAAAGGCCGCGCCGCCCACTCGGTCGAGCAGGTTGGTGGTGAACTTGCCGCTGAGGAAGGGCTCCGACTGGAGCAGCGCGCGGTGGATGGCGACGTTGGTTGTGACGCCGTCGACGATGAGTTCGCTGAGGGCCGCGCGGCCGCGTGCGATGGCGCCCTCACGCGTGGGCGCCCAGACGATCAGCTTGCCAAGCAGCGAGTCGTAATACGGCGGGACCTCGTAGCCCACATAGGCGTGGCTGTCGAAGCGGACGCCGGGGCCGCCGGGCGCATTGAAGCGCTCGATGGTGCCGGCGCCTGGCCGGAAGTCGTGCGCGGGGTCCTCGGCGTTGATGCGGAACTCGATGGCGTGGCCACGCTGGGGCACATCCTCCTGCGCAAACCCGAGTGGCTCGCCGGACGCGATGCGGATCTGCGTGGCGACAAGGTCGATGCCCGTGAGCATCTCCGTGACTGGGTGCTCCACCTGGATCCGGCAGTTGATCTCGATGAAGTAGGCATTGCCTTCGCTGTCCACCAGGAACTCGAGGGTGCCCACGTTCTCGTACCCGGCGGCAACCACGGCTTTGATCGCCCGCTCCGCCAGCTCCTTGCGTCCCGCGGCGCTCATCGCGGGTGACGGTGACTCCTCGAGGATCTTCTGGTGGCGGCGCTGGATGGAGCAGTCGCGCTCCCAGAGGTGCACGCCGTGCCCGTACTTGTCCACCGCCACCTGGATCTCGACGTGGCGGTTGTCCTCCAGCCACTTCTCCAGATACAGGGAGTCGTCGCCAAATGCCGCGCGGGCCTCGGAGCGGCAAATGGGGAGCACCGCAGCGAGCTCCCGCGGGGAGCGCACCATGCGCATGCCCTTGCCGCCGCCGCCAGCGGAGGGCTTGAGCAGCACCGGATAGCCCACGCGCGCAGCTTCGGCCAGCGCCTGCTCCTCGTCGGCGAGGAGCCCGGAGCCCGGGACCGTTGGCAGGCCGTGGGTGGCGAGCAGCCGGCGAACCTCCGCTTTGGAGGCGAACTTGTCCAGCACGTCCGCGGGCGGGCCGATAAACGTGAGGCCGTGGGCACGGACAGCATCGGCGAAGGCGTCGTCTTCGGAAAGAAAGCCGTAGCCCGGGTGGACGGCGTCGCAGCCCGTGACGAGTGCGGCCGAGATCAGCGCGGGCGCGGAGAGGTACGAGCGGCGGGCGTCGGCCGGGCCGATGCAGATGGCCTCGTCGGCGAGCATCGCGGGCAGCGACTCGCGGTCGGCCTCCGAGTAGGCGACAACCGCCTCGATCCCCAGCGTGCGGCAGGCCCGGAGGATGCGCAAGGCGATCTCGCCGCGGTTGGCGATGAGGATGCGGGAGACCACGGTCAGCCCTCCCCGTCCGTGGAGGGCGCCGCGGGGGCGGCCTTGGGTGCTGCGGCCTCGATCACGGCCACCTCCTGGCCGTACTCCACACCGTCGCCGGCCTGGGCAAGCACCTCGACCAGCACGCCGTCAACCGGCGCCGCCACGTCCTGCGGGATGCCGAGGAGGTCCACCACGGCAATCCGGTCGCCGGTACGGACGCGCGCGCCCACGGAAAGCCCCGGGCGGAAGACGCCCACGACCGGGGCCGTGGCGGCCGCGTGGACCGGACCGTCAGACGAAGCGACGGGCTCAGCAACAGGGGCCTGCGCCGGTGCGTGGGGGGCGTGTGGACCGGTGTGGCCCGGCAGTCCGGTATGGCGCGCGCGGTCTGCGCTCCGGTCGCTGGCGCGGCGCCCGGCATCCGGAGCAGAGCGGCGGACGCGGACGGCCCAGCCGTCCTCCCGGATCTCGATCTCGCCGAGGCTGCCAGCGCCAAGCTTGCCGGCGAGCGCCGGAACCAGCGTGTCGGCGAGCCGGGCAAGGGCTGCGTGGTCGGCGGCGCGCTCAGCCGGCGTGCGCTCGGCAGGAGCGATATCGCCAGTTCTGTTCGTGGCGGGCATGCGTTAGACGTCCTCGCGGGCGGGTGGCTCGTCGCGGCGCCCCACCTGGAGCGGCGCGGGGATGGCCCGCTGACCCGCTTCGATCAGGCCGCGGATGCGGTCCCCGAAGCCAGTCTTGGGCGGTGGCGGCGGCACAACGGCCTCAGTCGCGGCGACCTCTGCGTACGCGCCCAGCGAACGGTACCGGCGATAGCGCCGCTCTACCAGCGCGTCCACTGGGATCGCGGCCAGACGGTCAAGCTCGCGCACGATGGCGGTCCGGAGCCGGCGCCCTGTCTCGTCAGCGTCGGTATGCGCCCCCCCTGCGGGCTCAGCGATCACATAGTCCACCACGCCAAGGGCTACCTGATCGGTGGCCGTCATCTTCATCGCGAGCGCAGCGGTGGGCGCTTCATCCGTGGTGCGCCAGAGGATGCTGGCGCAGCCCTCGGGCGAAATGACGGAGTACACCGCGTTCTCCAGCGCCAGCACCACGTCGCCCACGGCGATGGCCAGCGCGCCGCCGGAGCCGCCCTCGCCGGTGATCACCGTCACGATGGGGACGCGCAGGCGGGTCATCAGCCCCACAGAGCGCGCGATGGCCTCGGCGATGCCGCGCTCCTCGGACTCGGCGCCGGGGTGCGCCCCCGGTACATCAACAAAGGTGACCACGGGCAGCCCGGAGCGCTCCGCCAGCTCCATGATGCGCATGGCCTTGCGGTAGCCCTCGG
>JANYAA010000074.1 GCA_025355255.1 Chloroflexota bacterium
TCGGCTGACGGGCAGAAGCTGATCGGCGTCTTCGGCATGGACAAGTTCGGCATGCAGATCTTTGTGCCGGACGCGGGGAAGGCGGAGAGCAGCCTCACGGCGCCGTGACAACTGACATCCTCGAGGTCACGGCGCTCTCGGTTGCCGTGTCCGGGGCGGCCACGCTGATCAGCCTCCTGATCGGATTGCCCATCGGCACGTGGCTCGCCTTGTCCCGGTTTCGGGGCCGGCGCGCGGCCATCAGCGTCGTGAACACGGGCATGGCGCTGCCGCCGGTTGTGGTGGGCCTCCTGGTGGCACTCCTCCTATGGCGGAGCGGGGTGCTGGGCGGTCTGGGCCTGATGTACACGCCGGGCGCGATGGTGATCGCCGAGGTCATCATCGCCGCCCCGGTTGTGATGGGCTTGACAGCCGCCGGTCTTGGCCAGCTTGACCCGCGGCTGCAGCTCCAGCTGCAGGGGCTAGGCGCCTCGCGCGTGCAGACGGTCTGGTGGATGTGGCGCGAGGCGCGCCTGTCGCTGCTCGCGGCCGTCATGGCGGCGTTCGGCAGCGTGATCTCCGAGGTGGGCGCCGCGATGATGGTGGGCGGCAACATCGCCGGCCAGACGCGCGTGCTGACCACATCCATCGTGCTGGAGACGGGTCGCGGGGAGTTTGGAAACGCGATCGTGCTGGGCTTTGTGCTGCTTGCGCTCGCCTTCATCGTGAATGGCGTCCTCACATGGGCCCAGCAGCGCGGCCCCAGGCGATGACGGCCGCGGCGTCCGCAACGCCCATGGTCCAGGTCCGGGACCTGGAGGTGGTGCGCGCACAGCGGCGGATCCTCGTCGTTGACAGCCTCTCCATCCCCCCAGGCGAAACGCTTGCGGTGGTGGGCCCGAATGGGGCTGGCAAGAGCACCCTCCTGCTTGCGCTGGCCGGCCTGCTCCAGCCAACACGAGGCTCGGTCGTCGTCGATGGCGTCCGTCTGACCCGCGGCGGGGAGTTGGACTACCGGCGGCGCATCGGCCTCGTGCTCCCCGCGCCTCTGCTGCTCTCAACGACGGTGTTTGGCAATGTGGCCGCCGGTCTGCGCTTCCGGGGTGTCGCCACGGCGGAGACCCGCGAACGGGTTGAGCGCTGGCTGGAGCGTCTGGGGATCGCCCACCTCAGGGATCGTCCTGCGAGCCAGCTCTCCAGCGGCGAGGCGCAGCGGACCAGCCTCGCCCGGGCGCTCGTGCTTGAGCCGCGGCTGCTGCTGCTTGACGAGCCATTTGCCGCACTCGACAGCACGACACGGGCGCAGCTCCTTGACGACTTCGAGCGCCTTGGGGTGGGTGGGACGGCGACGCGCGTCCTGGTGACGCACCACCTCCACGAGGCTGTCAGGCTGGGCGACCGCCTTGCCGTGCTGCTGGACGGGCAGATCCGCCAGTGCGACACGCCGGAGCGGGTGATGGCCTCGCCGGCTGACGCCCAGGTTGCCGCGCTGGTCAACGCGGAGGCGCGCATTCGCGGGCACATCGTCGCCTCGGACGACGGCCTTGTCGTGGTGGACACTGGCGCCGGTTCCGGGAGCGATGTCGAGGCCCGCGCCAGACGCCTTCTGGACGCAGCCCGCAGCCCGGCAGGCGAAGCGGCCCGCGACAGCGGCCAATCGCGCGGGGCATGATGTAGGTGCCGCGGATGCAGGGGCGCGGACAAGATCTGGCACAGAGGGCTTTGATGGCATTCGGCAGCAACGGGACAATCCTTCGGGTTGACCTCACGCGGGGCACCACGACCGTCGAGACGTTTGACGAGGCGTTCTACCGACGTTATCCGGGCGGCAAGGCGCTCGCCGCCTACCACCTGCTGCGCGACATGCCCGCCGGCGCTGATCCTCTTGGCCCGGACAACGTCCTGGTGCTGGCTACAGGGCTGCTGACCGGGGCGCCGCTCTCCACCGCCACGCGGTTCAACGCGATTGCGCGCTCTCCGCTCACGGGTGGCTTTGGCGAATCTGAGGCCGGCGGCTACTGGGGCCCCGAGCTCAAGATGGCGGGCATCGACGCGATTGTTCTCACGGGACGCTCACCTCACCCGGTGTGGCTGTGGGTCAAGGACGGCAAGGCCGAGATCCGCGACGCCAGCGCGCTCTGGGGTCAGGATCCGCCCACGGTGCAAACCGCCATTCGCGAGGAGGTGGGCGAGAAGCTGGCCCGCGTCCTCCAGATCGGCCGCGCCGGGGAGAACCTGGTGCCATACGCCATGCTCATGAACGAGCTGCGCCACTACAACGGCCGCACCGGCATGGGCGCCGTGATGGGCTCCAAGAACGTGCGCGCAATCGCCGTCAAGGGCTCGCATCGCTATCTGGAGCTGGCGCACGATCCGCAGGCCCTGAGTGAGATCGGCAAGCGGCTGTCCAAGACCGTCACCGAGCATCCGCAGAGCTGGGACCTGCGCACGAAGGGGACACCCGGTCTCACCGACGGGTTGAACGCCGCGGGCATCCTGCCCACGCGCAACTTCCGCCAGGGCTCGTTTGAGCAGGTGGAGGGGATTGGCTGGACCGCGTTTGAGGCGATCCGCAGCGGCACCCGCTCCTGCTACGCCTGCGCCGTGCGGTGCAAGCCCGAGACCGCATTTGAGGGCCAGCGCTACAGCGTCACGGACACCTACGACGGCCCGGAATACGAGGCGATTGCCGGGTTTGGCTCCAACTGCGCCATCTTCGACATTGAGCTTGTCGCGCGTGCCAACGAGCTGTGCAACGAGCTGGGGCTGGACGTCATCTCCACGGCCGGAACCGTGGCGTTTGCGATGGAGTGCGTGGAGCACGGCCTTCTGGGGCCGGCCGAGCTTGGCGGCCTGGACCTGCGCTTCGGCAACGGCGAGGCGCTGCTTGAGGCGATCGTCCAGATCGCCGACCGGCGCAGCGCCGGAGCGTTGCTCGCGCTTGGATCGCGGCGGATGGCGGAGCGCGTCGGCGGCGGGTCGTCGGCCTTCGCCATGCAGGTGAAAGGCCTGGAGCTCGCCATGCACGAGCCGCGGGGCAAGGCGGGCGTTGGCCTGGGCTACGCCACCAATGAGGCCGGCGCCGACCACCTGGTGGCGTTCCACGATCCGATTTTTGTTAACCCGGAGTCCGTGGGGTTCAAGGGGGCCAAGCCGCTGGGCTTGACGGAGCCGTCGCCCGCCCGGGACCTCGGCGAGACAAAGGTTGGGATCTGGTACACCGGCGAGCGGTGGAACAGCGCCGAGAAGGTGCTTGGCCTCTGCTTCTTCGGGCCGGCGCCGCGCTCGTTCATCCAGGTGGCCGACGTGGTGGACGCCGTGCGCGCCGCCACGGGCTGGGACG
>JANYAA010000163.1 GCA_025355255.1 Chloroflexota bacterium
ATCGGGAAGCTCACTCGGCGGAAACGCATCGCTGAACTGCACCTTCGGAGTGCGCGCTTCGCGGTTCATGTCCCAGCCGACGTAGACGGCGAACGGAAGGAGCGTCCGGGTCGCGAACCAGCGGGTGAGGAAGCGGACCGATAGGTAGGCAGCGACGAACGCCGCGATGCTGCCGACCAAGATCTGCGGCCGAACGCCATCCCCGTTTGGGCCGAGGAGGTCCGGCAGCTTGTAGATCCCGGCGGCGAGGATGATCGGCGTCGCGAGCAGGAAGCTGAACCGGGCCGCGTCCTCGTGGTCGAGCCCGCGGGCCAGCCCGGCCACCATGGTGATCCCCGAGCGGCTGATCCCGGGCAGGAGCGCGAACACTTGGGCGACACCGACCGCGCCAGCCTCTCGGAACGCCAGGGTGTCGAGGCTGCGATATCCAACGGCATTCTTGCGGCGGACCCACTCCCCCGACAGCAGGATCAGCCCGTTGAGCACGAGGAAGGCCGCGGCGGCCAGGGGCTTCGCAAATACGACCCGCAGCGTGTGCTCCAGCAGCAGGCCGACAATCCCGGCCGGAATGGTGGCCACAACAAGGAGCCAGCCGAGACGCTGGTCGGGCGTCTCGATGCGGCGGGTCCGCACCGACGCCAGGATGCCGCTGACGATCCGCGCCCACGTCGCGCGGTAGAAGAACAGCAGCGCGAGCGCGGTCGCCACGTGGAGGCCGACGAGGAAGGCGAGGAAGTAGGACTCCGTGGCCGACTGCGCAGCGACGACGTCGGTCCAGCCGAGCAGCTGGGGCAGGATCACCGAGTGCCCGAGGCTGGAGACCGGGAACAGCTCGGTGACGCCCTGGAGCACGCCGAGGACGATTGCCTGGAGGTAGGTCAGCATCGCGGGAGGTTAGCCGACATCGTCTGCCGGCTGCTCCGAAACGCTGCATTTGGCGTCGATCAGCCGCTTGCAGACCTCGGCGATCTGGGTGCGCTCTGTGCGCTCCTTCCGCCCAGATCCGGTTCCGAACGAGATCCTCACGGAGATCCTCGAGGTCGCGCGCTGGACCGGCCGCGGATCCAACCGCCAGCCCTGGACCTTTGTTGTCGTGCGTGACCCGGCAACGCTGGGCGCCATTGCGGCGGCCTCGCCAAACGTGGGCCACGTCGCCGGCGCGGCAGCCGCCATCGTTATCGTCATGGACGGCGGCCTGCCCCAGATTGAGACGTTTGACGAGGGGCGCGTTGCGAAGCGAATCCTGATCGCGGCCACCGCCCTGGGGCTGGCATCTGCCATCGGCTGGGTTGTGCCGGCCGGGGCGCCCGCGGTGGCCGAACTTCTGGGCGTGCCGGAAGGCCGGCGGGTCCGTACCCTCGTCTCGCTGGGCTACCCCACCGAGGAGGGCGCTCGGCCCAAGTCCGCCCCGGGCACGGCGCGGCGACCCCTCGCGGACATGGTGCGCTTCGAGCGCTTCGGCTGAGGGCTGCACTCTACGCCCACCGCGTGGTGGTCAGGACAAGCAGGGCCGATACACTCGGATGGCCAGCACCGCGCCATCCGGAGGACTTGTGCCCGATCCCGTCGCGTCGTCCCGACCGGGGATGGGCGCCATGCCGTTCGACGGCGGCGTGACCTTCCGCGTCTGGGCCCCCCATGCGCAGGGCGTCTCGGTAACCGGCACATTCTGCGACTGGGCCGCGGCTGGCGAGCCGCTCGCGCGGGAAGACGGCGGCATCTGGTCCGCTGATGTCGCGGCCGCCCATCCCGGCGACGAGTACCGGCTGTTGGTGCGCGCTGGCGAAGAGCTCTCGCGTCTTGATCCCCGGGCGCGCCAGCTGACCAACTCGGTCGGCAACGCCGTGGTCTATGACGCGGACGTCTTCGACTGGGGGGCTGGCGAGTTCCACATTCCCGACTGGAACGACCTGGTCATCTACGAGCTGCACGTGGGCACCTTCAGCAAGGGGATGCACGGTCGGCCGGGCACACTCGAGGGCGTAGGACGACGCGTCGGCTATCTGCGCCAGCTGGGCATCGGGGCCATCCAGCTGATGCCGCCGTTCGAGTTCGCGGGCGACCGCTCGTGGGGCTACAACCCGGCCTACCCGTTCGCGGTGGAGTCCGCCTACGGCCACCCGGACGACCTCAAGGCGCTGGTTCGGGAAGCTCACGAAGCCGGCATCGCCGTGATTGTTGACGTCGTGTACAACCACCTCGGCCCATCTGACCTGGACATCTGGCGCTTTGACGGCTGGTGTGAGAACGACAAGGGCGGCATCTACTTCTACCAGGACAACCGCTCGGCAACGCCGTGGGGCGACACGCGGCCGGACTACGGCCGTCCCGAGGTGCGCGGCTTCCTGCGCGACAACGCCATGACGTGGCTCGAAGAGTTCCGCATCGACGGGCTGCGCTGGGACGCCACGGCATATATCAGCTCCGTCACTGGCGGCGGATGGGGCGCCGGAGACCGCATCGCGGACGGCTGGCGGCTCATGGCGGGCATCAACGCAGAAGCTGCCGAGCGGTTCCCAGGCCGACTGATGATCGCCGAGGACCTGCGTGGCGACCCAGCAGTCACGCGGAGCGCGAGCGAGGGAGGCGCGGGCTTCGGGGCGCAGTGGGACGCCGGGTTCGTGCGCCGGGTGCGCGCCGCGCTGATCGCGTCCAGCGACGAAGCCCGAGATCTTGACGCAGTCGCAGCACCCTCATGGTCGACCCCGCCGACGCCTTCAGGCGGGTCATCTACACGGAGTCGCACGACGATGACGCGAACGGCAATTCCCGCGTCCCAGAGGAGATCTGGCCTGGCTACGCCGACAGCTGGCCGTCCCGGAAGCGCGCCTCGCTGGGTGCCGCCCTGGTCCTCACGGCGCCCGGCATCCCGATGCTGTTCCAGGGCCAGGAGCTTGTCGAGGGCTCCTGGTTCAGCGACGAGGAGCCGCTCGACTGGGGCAAGCGCCATCGCCACGCGGGCCTGCTGCAGCTCCATCGCGACCTCATCCGCCTGCGGCGCAATGGCGGCGATACGACCCGCGGGCTGCGCGGTCCGCGGCTCACGGTGCACCACGTCGATCACGCAAGCGGCATCCTTGCGTACCACCGGTGGGCGGACGGCGGCCCACGCGACGACGTGATCGTGGTGGCCAACTTCTCGGTGGCGGTGCGGGGAGATGTCCGGGTCGGCGTGCCGCGCGGGGGTCGCTGGCGCCCCCGCTTCAACAGCGACTGGGACGGCTACGACCCGGAGTTTGCGTCGATGCCGTGCTTTGACACGGATGCAGTCGCAGAGGCGTGGGACGGCATGCCGTTCAGCATCGTGGTGGGTATCGGGCCGTATGCATCGGTCATCCTGTCCCAGGACGAATAGGCCACCAGGGCGACCCCGCCCATCAACAGTCTTGTCGAGCCGCGCGTATGCTGCCGCAATCGACCGGCCAGCCATGGCCTGGCTCGACACCCGTGACGGTTACAAGGAGGCGTCCCGATGCCCATCCGTCGTTCGCTTGCGGGACTGGTTGCCGCCGCCATCGTCGTCGCAGGCTGCGCCGCGTCGAGCACGGTCACGGCCCCGCCGTCGACTGCCGCCAGCGCCACGCCAGCTGTAGCTTCGGCGACCCTCGCGGCAACCCCGAGCCCAACCTCCACGGACGTGGCAACGCCCCTTCCGACGCCGTCGCACGCATGCGTCGCCGCGGCACCACCCGGCGCGCAG
>JANYAA010000176.1 GCA_025355255.1 Chloroflexota bacterium
CCTGGCGCGTCAGGCCAGCCACCGCGAGTGCGGTCGCCGCCTGACCGGCTGCCCCAGACATGACGATGCCCCGGCCGAGACCGGGGCATCGCGACAGGTCGGCAGACGGGAGCCGTCAGCCCTCGGCGGCTAGCCCCAGATCGCGTCCACCGAGAGGTAGCGCTCCCCGGTGTCATAGGTGAAGGCAAGGATCCGCGCGCCGTCAGCCACGGACGGGATCAGCTGGGCAACGGCGGCCAGCGAGGCGCCGGACGAGATGCCCACCAGCAGGCCCTCCTCCTTGGCTGCCCGCCGGGTGTAGGCGATGGCGTCGGCCGGGTCCACCTGGAGGATCCCGTCGAGCAGCTCCGGGCGCATGACGCTCGGGATGAAGCCCGCGCCGATGCCCTGGATTGGGTGCGGCCCCGGCGCACCCCCCGAAAGCACCGCCGAGAGCGTGGGCTCAACCGCGTAGACCTTGAGGCCGGGCCAGCGGGCCTTGAGCGCCTCGGCGACGCCCGTGATGTGGCCGCCCGTGCCCACGCCGGTGACGATGTAGTCCAGACCGTCGGGAAAGTCGCGGGCGATCTCCTCGGCCGTGGTTGTGCGGTGGATGGCCGGGTTGGCAGGATTGTCAAACTGCATCGGGATCCACGAGTCCGGCGTCTCAGCCGCCAGCTCCCTGGCCCGGGCGATGGCGCCCTTCATGCCCAGCTCGCGCGGGGTCAGGTCCAGCTCCGCGCCATACGCGAGGAGCAGCTTGCGCCGCTCAATCGACATGGACTCGGGCATGGTGAGGATGAGGCGGTAGCCCTTGACCGCAGCCGCGAGCGCCAGGCCGATCCCCGTGTTGCCGGACGTGGGCTCAATGATGGTCGTCTTGCCCGGGGTGATGGCGCCGCGCTGCTCGGCGTCCTCAATCATCGCGAGGCCGATGCGGTCCTTGATGGAGCCGCCCGGATTGGCCTTCTCGAGCTTGGCCCAAACGCTGACGCGCGGCTCGAAGAGTCGGTTGATGCGGACATGGGGGGTGTTGCCGATGAGCTCGAGAACGCTGTTGACGGGCATGAGTTGCTCCTTCGGGGGGGGTGGGGGGACGCTTGGGCCTCGCGGCCTAGATGACAAAGTCGATGTCTTGGAACCAGTCGTCCGCCTGGCGAACCTTGGCGCGGCTGGTCTGGTACAGGACAGAGCCTGCGGGGACGGAGCTTGTGACGAAGACGTTGCCGCCGATGATCGAATCGGCGCCAACCACGGTGTCGCCGCCAAGCACGGTGGCGTTGGCATAGATGACCACGCGGTCGCCGATGGTGGGATGGCGCTTCTGGCCTGCGAGGCCCTTGAGCACCGAGAGCGCACCGAGCGTCACGCCCTGATAAAGCTTGGCGCCGTCGCCGATGACCGCCGTCTCGCCCACAACGATGCCGGTGCCGTGGTCGATGCAGAAGCCGCGCCCGATGGTGGCGCCGGGGTGGATGTCGATGCCGGTCCGGGTATGGGCAACCTCGGCCAGCAGACGGGGCAGGATCGGGACGTGCAGTTCGTACAGGAGGTGGGCGATGCGGTGGATGGCGATGGCCAGGAAGCCCGGGTACGCGGCCACCACCTCGTCCAGCGACTCGGCAGCGGGATCGCCCGCGAGGATGGCCTCGCCGTCCTCGAGCAGTGCTGCGTGCGCGGCGGGCAGGGCTTCAGCGAAGGCGGCGATGACACGGTCCGCGGTGTCGTGGTCCGTTAGCGGCTCCACGAGCCGGTGGAGGTCCCGGCGAGCGAGCACCAGACGCGCGGCCAGATCGTCAGGCGCGGCAAGGGCGTCGTCGGACAGCTGGGGGAACAGGATCCCCAGCAGGGCATCCGCAAACGCTGCGACGTCGCGCTTCAGCGGGTAGATGCGGCCATGGGCGATCCGATCCCGCGCCAGCGTTCCTGCAAACGCGTGGTCGCTGTCGTGGTCGATTGCCTCAGGAGCTTGGCGGTGGGTCACTGGTGGACCAACCTTGTCAGGGAATGCATACGGCCCTCCGGGCGCAGTCAGCGGCGGGACTAGGGGGAGTCGGGGCACGTCGCGGCGGGCACGGGGCGATGCCGGAGCGCGGCGGGGAGGTACGCGAGAGCCCGCGAGGGGCTCCGGTCAGCGAACGGACGCGACCAGGCCCAAGGCCGGCACTCGCCGGCTACAGGAGCAACATGCGCCGCAGAGGCGGCGGTCGCGGTTCATCATGGCAACGATCATAGCCGCGCCCGCCCGAGTGCGCTGAAATGCGTCTGCCGTCCGGCCCGGGCCAGACGGCCCGCCTTCGGCAACGGTCGTTGCCCAACCCCGACGGCCGTCGCCCAGATCTCCACGACGGTCGCCCAACTTAGGCACGCATGCCATCACATCTTCCGGCCGCAGGTGCCTAACGCGCGACCGTCCGTCCACCCGAACATGACCTACATCGGCCGATTGTGAGCCGACGTCGGGAGTGACGGACATGTTGATCACAGATTTGAGCAAGGACATCGCGCTGATCCTGCCCGCGCTGATCCTCGTCGAGGGCGTCATCGGCCTCATCGCCTGGTTTGCCCTAGGGTCGCGGGGCGGGCGCGGCGCGCGCTTCGCCGCGTGGCTGGGCCTGGTGACGCTGACGCTGTGGTGCGGCTCCGCTGCCGCCTTCGTCCTGCTCAACGTCGTCTACTTCACGTTCGGGTCCGGCGCCGCGATCGCCGCCGGCAGCATCGTCACGCTGGTGATGGTCGCGATGCCCTTTGGCTGGGCGCTCGTGGTGCGCCACCACACCGCCAACGGCGGCGCCAGCGCAGTGGGCCAGCCGCGCTGAGCGGCGGACGCCCCATCATGACCACCACCCGAGACCCGAAGCCCGACGGAGCCCGCGAGACGGGGCGCCTGAGCGTCATGCTCGCGATCGTTGACTTCCCGATGCTCAGCGCTGCGCTCCGCGACGTAATTGACCAGGAGCGCGACATGGGCGTGGTCGCCGAGGCAACGAGCCGCGAGACCATCCCCGATCAGGCGAGGGCGGTGAACCCCGACGTCATCGTCCTTGAATGCGAGGGCTTCGGCGGCGTCGGCTGCTCCACGTTTGACGCCATCGACGCGGTACGGGCAGCCAGCCCGCACGCGAAGGTGATCGCGCTGGACTGCCGGTGCGCCACCGAGCAGTTCTCGGTGGTCCTCAAGGCGGGTGCCCACGGGTTCCTCACTCGTGAAGCGCTGGACTCAGACCTCGTCACCGCCGTGCGCAGCGTTGCCGCCGGCCACACCTACGTCAGCCCGGCGATCGTGACGCGCATGGTGGACACGTACGTGCGCAAGATGCCCGAGACCTCGGTTGAGGATCCGTACGAGCAGCTCAACGACCGCGAGCGCGAGATCCTGCTCCTGGCGGCCATGGGCCACACCAACCGGGACATCGCGAGGTCACTGCGTCTCTCCGAGCAGACCGTCCACTACAACCGCGCCAACATGATGGAGAAGCTGGGGCTGCACGACCGGGTTGAGCTGCTCCGCTTCACCGTCCGCCGCGGCCTTCTCAACCCCTCCACGCTGTGAACGCCATCGGCCGCATCCGCCGCCTCTGGAACAGCGTCCGTCCGCGGACGCGCCGCGGCGCGGTTTTCGCTGTCGGCCTCGTCGGCATCGGCGCCCTGGTCCTCTCCGGTGTCCTGTTCGCAGGCGCCGCCATCGCGTGGTCACCCTACGTGGACTTCAGCGTCAACCGCGACGCGAACGCCAAGCAGTGGGCGGCAATCTCGATGTCGTTTGACGACTCGAGCGTCTGCGCCAAGTGCCACACGCCGGAGGCCGCCAAGCTGCTGGCGGCACCCCACCAGAACATCGGCTGCCAGAGCTGCCACGGTGCGCTGCTGGAGCACTCGACCGAGGCAGCCGCGAACCCCAACGACGCCACCGCAACCGTGAAGGTGGCAGTGCCAACCGACGCGGTCTGCATCCGCTGCCACGCCCAGACGCTGGGCCGGCCTTCGACGCTCAAGCAGATCGTCCCTGTGCAGCATTACGTCTCGCAATGCCTCCAGTGCCACAACCCGCACTCCGGCATCGCAAATCGGCCGCCGGTTGTCCAGCACCCGCTCGACAACCTGCCCAACTGCCTCACGTGCCACGGGCCCGAGGGGTTCAAGGCACGCAACCAGCGCCACCCGTCGGGCGAGCTGACGGACAAGCAGTGCCTCGAATGCCACGCGGCAGGTCGCGGCCCCGAAGACACCCGGGTGACCCCGTGAGCGAGCAGATGATCCCCGCAGGCAGTGACCCGATGCCGGCCGCCGTGACCGCCCCGGCCGATGCCGTGCTGGTGCCGCTTGACGAGCTCGCCCCGGCCATCGGGGCCGCCTCCGTCTCGCGCCGCGCGTTTCTGGGCTTCGGCATGGCCCTCGCCGGCGGCGTGGTGGGGGCAGGCGCCCTCGCCCAGTTCTTCCCGGTGTTCGCAAGCGCGGGCGACGAGGTCTCCCCGATTGTCCCCAACTACAACCCGACCACGAAGGACTGGACGTTTGTCGTAGACACGGCGTCCTGCATCGGGTGCGGCCTCTGCGTCGTTGCCTGCAAGGAAGAGAACCACGTGCCGGAGCCGGCCGAGTTCACCCGAACCTGGATCGAGCGCCACGTGACCACCACGGACGGCGAGCTCTACATCGACTCCCCCGAAGACGGCATCAACGGCTTCCCGAAAGACTCCACCGCGCCGGGCGCCGCGGGGAAGGACGTCAAGTCCTCGTACTTCCAGCCGCGGCTGTGCATGCAGTGCGTCGAGCCCCCCTGCGTTGGCGTATGCCCGGTGAGCGCCACCTACAAGACCGAGGACGGGATCGTCCTCGTGGACGCCCGCCGGTGCATCGGCTGCGGGTACTGCATCACCTCGTGCCCCTACGGCGCCCGGTACATCACGCCGGCCGGCGAGGACACGCCGTCGGACACGCCTGGTGTCGCCGACAAGTGCACCTGGTGCTACCACCGCATCAGCAAGGGCCAGAAGCCCGCCTGCGTGGAGATCTGCCCGGTGAAGGCGCGCCAGTTCGGCGATGCCAACGATCCGGCCGACCCCATCTCAGCGATCGTGAAGGCCACCAAGCCCGCTCCCTTCCACCCGGAGTGGGGCACGAAGCCACGCGCCCTCTATCTGGGCCCGGCGCTCGAGGAGGCCTGATCATGCAGGCAACGCTCCGCCCCATGACCATTGCCGGCCGGCCGGTCCCCACCGTGCCGGAGCTGGCAGCCTGGGTCCTCAACGAAGTCCGCTCCACGCCCCGGGGCCTCAAGCTCTGGTACGCGATCCTCGGCGTCTTCCTCGCCATCGGCGGTCTGGCAGCGCTGATCTCCATCCCGCCCGGCTGGGAGGTCATGGGCACCAGGCCCGTCTTCGAATGGGGCCTCCTGATCGTCGCCTACGTCTTCTTCGCGATCATCACCAGCGGCCTGTGCCTGTCCGCCTCGCTGGGCACCGTGTTTGGGCTTGAGCGGTTCCTGCCGTTTGAGAAGCGCCACGCGATCCTTGCGCTCATCTCGCTGGTGACCGCGTTCCTGGTGATCGCCCTGGAGCTGCACTACCCCATCCGGATGGTGTTCGGCGCCATGCTGACACCGGCGCCCACCTCGCCCATGTGGTGGATGGGCGTCTTCTACGGGACGTACCTCGTGGTGCTGATCATCGAGGTCTGGACGCTGTTCACGGATCACCCGATCATCCACAAGTACGCCTGCACGGCATGCGCGATCGTCGCAGTGTTGGCGCCCACGACGCTGGGCCTGGTCTTTGGTGTCCTTGCTGCCAAGCCCTTCTGGTACGGGGTCTTCACCCCCATCCAGATGGTCTGCACCGCGCTGACCGCGGGCCTCGCGCTGCTGGGCATCGTCTTCTGGGCAGTGGACAGGTTCAGGCTGGCAGACCACGCCACTGCCAAACCCGTGGCGATGCCGTCCATCCGGATCCTGATGGCGATTTCCCTGGGCATCGTGGGCGTCCTGCTTGTCCGCCAGATGGTGGACGCGCTGGTCAGCACCCAGGCGGGCATGCGCGAGGCGGCGATCTCGCTGATCAGCGGCCCGCTGGCCCTCCAGTTCTGGGGCGCCCGCGTGATCGTGGGGCTCGTGATCCCGGCGCTGCTCCTCGCAATGCCCATGACCCGGACTTCGTGGGGCCTTCTGGGCACGTCAGTCGGCATGCTGGTTGGCGTGTTCGCCGACCGGCTCAACGTGGTGGAGGCCGGCCAAATCTACCCGCGGACCACGATGGCGGGCGCCGTGTCGTATCCCTACGCCACGTACACCCCATCGCCGGTGGAGATCGGGATCCTGCTCTTCGCCATCGCGTTCTTCGCCACAGCCTACACGCTGGCCGAGCGCTACCTGCCGATGGGCGAGGGCGACTCGCATGTCTTCTGGCCGTGGCCCTGGATCAAGAAGCACCACGACCATGCCCAGCCGGGCGATGACGACGGCGGCGCTGGCGCGTCTGAACCGGGCGTTGCTGACGCGGGCGTTGCTGACGCGGGCGCTGCCGACGCGGGCGCTGCCGACGCGGGCGCTGCCGACGCGGACCTGC
>JANYAA010000196.1 GCA_025355255.1 Chloroflexota bacterium
TCCTGATCGCTTTACTAACAGGCTCGGCTGACGCCTTGCGCGTCCTCGTGCTCGACGCACTCGACGGCCGCATCACGCTCGCCCAGGTTGAGCGCCGCATGGCGGCGTACGACGAGGCGGTTGAGCGGATCCTCGGCCTCAAACCCGGTTCGTTCACGTTTATCGACAGGTCCGGTCTGCGGACTTGGTTCGGCTAGAGGGGGAGTGCCAATGACCGCGGTCGTCACGCTTGAGAAGCTCACCAAGACCTACGGCAAGAGCCGCGGGATCATCGACGTGGACCTCCAGGTCAATCAGGGCGAGGTCTTCGGCTTCCTCGGGCCAAACGGCGCGGGCAAGACCACGACGATCCGGACGATGCTGGACCTGATCCGGCCGACATCGGGCTCCGCCAAGGTCTTCGGCATCGAGTCATCCGCGGATCCGGTGGCCATCCACAGGCGCATCGGCTATGTGCCGGGCGAGTTTGCCCTGTATGACCGGCTCACCGGCGGCCAGACACTCGAGTACTTCGCCAACCTGCGCGGCGGCGTGGACAAGGCGTACCAGGCGTCGCTCATCGAGCGCTTTGAGCTGGACACGAAGAAGCGGTTCAAGCAGTACAGCAAAGGCAACAAGCAGAAGGTGGGCGTGATCATCGCGCTCCAGCACAAGCCCGAGCTGCTGATCCTCGACGAGCCCACCAGCGGCCTCGACCCGCTTGTCCAGCAAACCTTCTTCAGCACGCTGCGCGAGACCGTGCAGGCCGGCTCCACCGTGTTCCTCTCCAGCCACATCCTGTCCGAGGTGGAGAAGAGCTGCGAGCGCGTGGCGATCATCCGCGACGGGCGCATCGTCAAGCTGGGCACTGTGGATAGCCTGCGGGACCTCGCCCACCACCAGGTGGAGCTGCGGTTCTCAGGCGCCGTGCCGACGGAGGCGTTCATCAACCTGCCCGGCGTCAGCGACCTGGTTGCCGAGGACCATGTCATGCGCATGCGCGTCGCGGGCGCCATCACGCCGGTGGTCCGTGCGGCGGCGCAATACGAGCTGCTTGACTTCGTCTCACGCGAGCCCAGCCTAGAGGAGACGTTCCTCGCGCAGTACGGCCATGACGCCGAGGCGGGCGCCGGGGCCGAGGGGATCAGGGCATGACTGCTGCCAGCCTCACGGCAATCAAGCCGCTCAGCCGCATCTACGGCTTCGGCAGCATCTACGGCAAGACCATCCGCGATTCGCGGTTCTCGTTCCTCATCGCCGTCGGCATCTTTGGCGGGCTCGCGCTCGCGATGGGCTCGGCCATCGGCACCGTCTTCCCCACGCCGGCAGATCGCGTGGCCGTGGACAAGCTGGTCAGCAGCATGCCCGCGGCCATGGTCAACCTATTTGGCAACGCCACGCTGATGGGGCCCAGGCTGGGCACACTGGGCGGCTACATGACTTGGAAGTACGGCGCCATGTTCCTGCTTGGCACGGGGATCTGGTCGATCCTGGCGCTCACCGGGACGCTCGCCGGCGAGGCCGCCAAGGGCAGCCTCGACTTCGTGGGCTCGACACCGTTTGGCAAGCGCCGGATCGCAATCGAGAAGCTCGCCGCGCACCTAACGCTGCTCTGGCTGACCATGCTCATCCTCGCGCTGGCGATCACCGCAAGCTCCAACACCTTTGGCAGCGCCGCGATGGGTGACCCGATCCCGCTAGCCGGGGCGCTTGCCTTCACGGCCCTGGTTGGCGGGATTGCCATGTGCTTTGGCGGCCTCGCCTTCGCGCTGGGGCCGGTCCTCGGGCGCGGTGGCGCGGCTGGCGTATCCAGCCTGGCGCTGGTGCTTCTGTGGGCGGCGAGCGGCCTCGACATCGGTGGCCCGCTCGTGGCCATCAGCCCGTTCCACTGGACCACGGAGCACATCCCGCTTGTGGGGCTCTACTCGTGGCCCGGCGTGATCATCACGGGCGCCTTGGGCGTGGTGTTCCTTGCTGTTGGCGTGGAGCTGTTCAACCGGCGCGACATGGGCGTGACCGCCGGTCTCGGGCTGCCCGGTCTGCCGCAGGACGTCTTGGGTGTCCGCGGGCCGGTCAGCCGCGCCTTTGGCGACCAGCTGCCGCGGGCCCTCGCCTGGGGTCTTGGGCTGGCGTTCTGGGGCGTCATCCTGGCATCGCTGGTCAGCTCGTTCGCCGCGCAAGTTGGCGGGGACTCCAGTCTGTCGAAGATCTTTGCCAACATCTTCCCGGGCTACAACTTCACCACGGCCGGGGGCTGGCTCCAGCTGTACGCGGAGCTGTTCTACATCTTCATCGGGCTCGCCGCGGCGACCTTTGTGTCGAAGTGGGCGTCGGACGAGACGGACGGCCGACTGGAGGCGGTGCTGACGACGCCGATGGCCCGTGTGCGCTGGGTGCTCGCCGGCGGTGCGGCCGCCCTGCTTGCGGTGGCTGTGGTGACGGTGATGTTTGCGCTTGGCATCGCTGTTGGCGCAGCTGCGGGCGGCGGCACGACCGGTGACGCGCTCTTGGGCTCGGCATCGCTTGGCCTGTTTGCGGCCGCGATGGTGGGCGTCGGCGTCGCGGTTGGCGGTCTGTGGCGCACCTCGCTCGCGGCGGAGATCACCGCGGTCGTTGTGATCGCCATGTATCTGGTTGGGCTGTTTGCGCCCGCGCTCCACTGGCCCGACTGGGTAGCGCAGCTGGCGCTGACCTCCCACGTGGGACAGCCGATGATTGGCCGTTGGGACATGACCGGCGTGGTCGCGTCGATCGTGATCGCGGTGGGCGGCATCGCGCTGGGCGCCTGGGGCGCGAGCAGGCGCGACATCGAGCGCTAGCGCGTCGCCGCGGGTCGGGCGCTCCGGGGAGTTCGAGTTCCGGAGTGCTCGCCTGGCGGGCGTTCCGGAAGCACTGCGGCGGATCCGGTTGTGACCTCGCCGCCGGTTGAGCGTGGCGGTACGCCGTCGAGGCTTGGCGTGTTCCGGATTGCTTGACTGAGGAGCGCTATCCGCGGGCGCCCAAGATAACGCCCGCCACGTGGTCATTCCGGACAAGCGGCGCCGCCAAACGACGCATGACGCTCCTCCCCAGAGCATTCCGGAATTAGGCCCGCGCGAGGGCTCCAGAACGCTCGTGGGGCGAGCATTCCGGCCAAACGCGGGCGGACGCGGCCCGCCCGGCCGATAGACTCCCCGGATGGATCAGCTGGCCCTCGCGTGCGTGCTCGTTTCAGCGGTGATGCACGCGTCCTGGAACATCCTGCTCAAGACGGCCGGCGATCCGCTGCGCACCGCCACGTTTGGGATGCTGACCGCATCGGCCGTCCTGATCCCGGGGGCGCTCGCGGGCTGGTTCCTGCTGGGCCAGCCCCCGATCCCGGTGGAAGGCTGGGTGTTGGGCATCGTCTCGGGCGTCGTCGAGGTTGCCTACTTCGTCTTCCTCGCCGCCGCGTACCGGCGCGGGGACCTCTCTGTCGTCTCCCCGTTGGCCAGGGGCAGTGCCCCTCTCCTGATCGTTGTGGTGGGCGTGGGCCTGCTGGGCGAGCGGCTGGCCCCAGCGTCCGTCGTCGGCATCGGCGTGCTGCTCGCTGGCCTGCTCACGATCCAGCGGCCGTGGCGGCTCCTGCGCGGCACCCATGCCGCCCACCGCGGCGCCGCCGGCTTCGCGCTGCTCACGGGGCTCATGATCGCCACCTACACCAGCATTGACCGGGTGGGCTCGCAGCTGATGGCCCCGTGGCTGTACGTCGCGATCCTGTGGGGTGTCGGCGCTGGCGGGCTTGCGATCGTGGGCTGGCTTCGGCCAAGGGTTGCCCAAGGCGTGTTTGCCATGCCGCCCATGCCGTTCGACGTTCGCAAGGCCGTCGTTGGGGGGCTCATGACCCTTGGCGCGTACCTGCTGGTCCTGTTCGCGCTGTCGCGCGCGGAGGTGGCGCTCGTTGGCCCGCTGCGGGAGTCGTCCGTGCTGCTGACAACGGCCTGGGGGATCCTGCGCCTGCGGGAGGCGGTGGGCCGGCGCGAGATCGCGCTGCGCCTGACTGGGTCCCTGATGGTGCTCGTCGGGGTCCTCGTGCTCGCAATCGCGGGCTGAGTGCGACAATCGAAGCCTTCCCCAAACAGCACCACACCGCGCCCCGACACCTCCCGCAAGGAGCCCCAATGCCCGCCCTCAAACTCGGCTACAAGGCCTCCGCTGAGCAGTTCCCGCCACAGCGCCTCCTCAACCTCGCGGTGGCGGCCGAGGATGCGGGTTTTGACTCCGTCTGGACCAGCGACCACTTCCAGCCCTGGCGGCACACCGACGGCCATGCGCCCAACGCCCTCGTCTGGCTTGGCGCGGCGTCACAGGCCACCAAGCGCGTTGTGCTGGGGACCAGCGTCCTCACGCCGTCGTTCCGCTACAACCCGGCCATCGTGGCGCAGGCGTTCGGCACGCTGGGCTGCCTCGCGCCCGGTCGCGTGATCCTGGGCGTTGGCACAGGCGAGAGCCTCAACGAGGTTCCAGTTGGCGTCGTGTGGCCGGAGCAGGCGGAGCGCTTCGCCCGCCTCAAGGAGTCGGTCCAGCTCATCCAGCAGCTCTGGCGCGGCGAGCGGCTGACCATCGAGGGCGAGTACTACCGCACCGCCAACGCCACCATCTACGACCGCCCGGACGAGCCGGTGCCGGTCTACATCGCCGCTTCTGGGCCTGCGGCCGCGCGCCTTGCCGGGCGCATTGCCGACGGGTTCATCTGCACCAGCGGCAAGGGCGCCGAGCTGTATGTGGACACCCTGCTGCCCGGGCTGGCCGAGGGCGCCGAGAAGGCTGGCCGCGATGTGGCCGCGCTGGACAAGATG
Organism: Chloroflexota bacterium; assembly: GCA_025355255.1. GTDB lineage: Bacteria > Chloroflexota > Limnocylindria > Limnocylindrales > CSP1-4 > CAIXZV01. The sequence goes on from JANYAA010000196.1 coordinate 4,797, forward strand.
ATCGAGATGAAGGTCTCCTTCGACACCGATTACGCGCGCGCGATGGCGGACACCAAGGTCTGGGCTGCCCTGGCGCTCACCGGCGAGCAGAAGACGGCCATCCACGATGCGCTGGAGATGGAGGAGGCGGCGAAGCTTGCCGAGCCCGTGGCGCACCGCCGCTGGCTTGTCTCGGCGGACCCCGACGAGCACATCGAGCAGATTGCGCCGTACCTCGCCTACGGGTTCAACCACCTGGTGTTCCACTTCCCGGGCAGCGACCAGGAGGCGGCGATCAAGCGCTATAGCGAGCTGATCCTGCCGCGGCTGCGGGCCCGCTTCGGCTGATCGGGCGCCGGCGGTCAACGGCTGGCGGCGGTCCGGCGGTGCCAGAGGCGCTGGACGGCCGCACCGCTCGAGACGAGGGCGATGCCGGCCACGATCAGCACCGTCCCGCCGATGCGGTTGGGTGTGACCGGGTCGCCAAGCACCAGGGCTCCCGCCGCGATGCCCACGACCGGCAGCAGATAGGCCACCATCGACGTCCGCGTGGCGCCCCAGTGCGACATGATCGTGAAGTAGCACAGGTACGCGGCGCCCGAGCCCAGGAAGCCAAGCCAGGCGATAGCGGCGAACGCCTCGGGTGCCGGGTGCACGCGGCTGAAGGGCTGGTCGACGATAAGCGCCAGAGGCACGATGATCGCGGCGGCGAAGCCCACCTGGAACAGCGCAGGGATCATCGGCCGCAGCCCGCGCACGTTGCGCCGCGCGTAGATGTTGCCCGCGGCATAGCTGATGGACGAGCCCACCATCATGAGTTCGCCTGGGACGTTGTTGCCCGCGCCTGATGTGAGCCCGGGCGCCACCAGCCAGATGACGCCGGCAAACCCCACGGCCAGACCCGCCAGTTTGGCCGCGGTGACGCCCTCCTCGGGGAGGAACAGCGGCGTCAGCATGATCACGCCCAGCGGCACGGTGGCGTTGAGGATCGAGGCAAGCGCGGAGTCGATCGACTGCTCACCGACGGTGATCAGGGTGAACGGGATCACGACGCTGATCACGCTCATCACCAGCAGGTGGGCGTACTGCCGACGGCTGCGGGGCAGCTCCTGGCGCGCCACGGCCACCACGATGGCGAGGAAGATGAACCCCAGCGTCAGCCGCCCGGCGATCAGCGTGAGCGGCGGCAGCGTCTCCACGCCGATCTTGATCCACAGGTAGCTGGTGCCCCACAGGAACCCCAGGGCGAGGAACGGGAGCCAAACCCATGTGGTCGCGGATCGCTGCATCGCGGGAGCATACCGGTCTTGACCCACGGCCTTCGGCCAAATCCCGGTGGCTCGGGTGGGCGCCTACCCTCGGCCGCTCGTGGGCCAGCCCGTGGACCAACTGCGCGCCGCTGATGCTGATCGGTCCTCCGGGAGGGCCACTCGTGCGCTGCCAGGCCCAAAACCCGCCCGCCACCGCGCACCTGGCCTTCTCGGAGGCCCAGATGTGCGGGGACTGCGCACCTGGTCTTCTGGGTGGCCCCGCATTCACATGTTCGGGATGCCGTGACAGTCCGGGCATGCGAGGACCCAGCGGCGGTCATAGCATGCATCTGGTGACGAGCGACGCTCGGCAGAGTGAAGGAGGCGCCCGTGGACGCCGCGATCCGCGCGGTTGCCCTGGTCAAGCGGTTCGGCGAGGTTGCAGCCGTCAACGGCATGACATTTGACCTCGCCCCCGGCCGCATCTACGGCCTGCTTGGCCCCAACGGCTCCGGCAAGACCACGCTGATCCGGCTGCTTACCGGCATGACGAAGGCAACATCGGGCACGGCCGAGGTGTTGGGCGTGGCGATGCCGTCGCGGCCGAACCTTGCGCGGATTGGCTACATGACGCAGGGCGATGGCATCTACCCGGCGCTTACGGCGGGGGAGAACGCGACGTTCTTTGCAGCGGCATACGGGATTGAAGACAAGGCGCGCGTCCGAGAGGCGCTGGCGCTGGTGGATCTGGCAGACCGCGATAAGACGATCGCCGCAACGCTATCGGGTGGCCAGCGGCGGCGGCTGTCGCTCGCCTGCGCACTCGTGCACAAGCCCCAAGTCCTGTTCCTCGATGAGCCTACCGTTGGCGTAGATCCGCTCCTGCGGGTCCAGTTCTGGGGCCACTTCCGTGCGCTGGCGGACGCCGGCACCACCATCGTCGTGTCCAGCCACGTGATGGACGAGGCGGATCGCTGCGACGAGTTGCTGTTTATGCGCGCGGGCAAGGTGATCGCCCGCGGCACCAGCGCACAACTCCGGGACGAGGCTGGCACCAAGGACCTCGAGGCCGCGTTCCTGCACTTCGCCGGCGAAGGCACGGTGGCCGCATGAACCCCCGCCGCCTGCGCGCCATCGTCCGGCGTGTGGTCGCCGAGATCCGCCGCGACCGCCCAAGCCTCGCCCTGCTCTTCATCGCCCCGGTGGTCGTGACAGGGCTGCTCACCTTCATCCTGCGCGAGGCGGAGACGCCCGCCGTGACGGCCGTCCTGGTCACCAGCCCGGACGCCCCGGCGCCCATTGCCGCGGCCCTGCATATCTCCCTCACGAGCGGCGGCATCACGGTGGTTGACGCCCCGGACGAGGTCAGTGCGCGAGCCGACGTCCGAGTCAACTCGGGCTGGGTGGCTATCTTGCTGCCGCCGAACCTCGCGGGCGGCACGATCACGATCGTCACCAATGGCCTAAACCCGCAAGCCGAAGGTGCCCAGATCGGCGCCGTCCAGAAGGTGCTCGTCAGCGCTGCGGTGGCGGCAGCGGGCGCACGCGCACCCACCATCACGCACGAGACGGTCTACGGCGCCCCCAGCACGGATCCGATGGTGCCCTTCGCGCCCGCCATCGTGGCGTTCTTCCTCTACTTCTTCGTCTACCTCCTGACCGGCATCAGCTTCCTGCGCGAGCGCACCGGCGGCACGCTGGAGCGCCTGATGGCGACACCTGTCACGCGAAGCGAGGTGGTCACCGGCTACGCCATCGGCTTCGGGCTCTTTGCCACAGTCCAGGTGGCCGTCGTCCTCACATGGGCGCTGGGCACCCTTCACGTTCCGGCGCTCGGGCCGCTCCCGGCGTTTGCCATCGGCCTTGGCATTCCTGTCGTCGGCAGCCCGGTCATCGCCTTCCTCGTCGTGGTTTTGCTGGGGCTGGGCGCGGTGAGCCTGGGGATCTTCCTGTCCACGTTTGCCCGGACCGAGCTCCAGGTCATCCAGTTCATCCCCGTGGTGCTGGTGCCGCAGTTCCTGCTGTCGGGCGTGCTGTTCCCGGTGGACACGCTGCCGTCGATGCTGCGGCCGCTGGTGGCGGTCATGCCGCTGGGCTACGCGGTGGATGCGCTTCGCCAGGTGTTCATCGGCGGTGCGGACCTTGCGGCAGGCGCGCTCCAGGCCGACATCTACGTGCTCGCCCTGGTGGCCGTGCTCTTTGCCTGGATTGCCTCGCTGACGATCCGCCGCGAGGTGGTCTGAGGGCGCGAGGCCACGCGCCGCGGGCAAGTTGCTAGGCTTTGACAATGCCTGAGCCCACCGGATCCGCCGATCTCGCCCGCAACCCCGATGCCCTGACCGCAAAGCTCCTCGACCGCTACCCCGAGCTGCGTGCGCGCTCAGGCAATATCCGCGTGATCCACGCGCCAGGACGCGTCAACCTCATCGGCGAGCACACGGACTACAACGAGGGCTTCGTTTTGCCCGTGGCGATTGATCTGGGCATTGCGATTGCCCTCGCGCCCACCGATGACGGGATCGTCAGCCTCACGCTTGCTGGCAATGGCGACACGCGGACGTTCACGGCGGCGGCCCCGGGTGAACGGCGGCATACATGGATTGACTACGTGGCCGGCATGGCATTCGCGCTGGGCGAAGCCGGGCTGCCGATGACGGGGTTCCGCGGCCTGCTTGCCTCGGATCTGCCGCAGGGTGCGGGGCTGAGTTCATCGGCCGCGCTGGAGGTGGTGAGCGCCTGGGCGCTGTCGGGCGGGCAGGCGCCGGCGGTTGACCCCATGCGCCTTGTGCATCTCGTGAAGCGCGGCGAGAACGGCTACATCGGGCTCAACAACGGGATCATGGACCAGTTCGCGTCCATTTTTGGCGAACCGGGTCGGGCGCTGCTGCTGGACTGCCGAAGCCTTGAACACCGGGCGATCGAACTGGTGGGCGACGACCTTGCGCTGGTCGCATGTCACTCCGGGTCGCTGAGACGGCTGGAGACCTCTGCCTACAACGAGCGCCGCTCGCAGTGCGATGCCGCCGTTGCGGCCATCGCCAAGCTGGAGCCCGGTGTGACATCCCTGCGCGACGTGACCCCGGCGATGCTGGACGCGGTGCGCAACAGGCTTTCGCCGCTGGAGGTACGCCGCGCCAGACACGTGATGGAGGAGGACCAGCGGGTGCTCGACGCGATCGTCGCGTTTGGGGCAGGCGACCTCGCGGAGGTTGGCCGCCTCTTCTACGCCTCGCACGCCTCGCTGCGCGACCTGTACGACGTCAGCTCGCCAGAACTGGACAGCCTGGTGGAGATCGCCCGCGCCACGCCCGGCGTCATCGGGGCCCGCCTCACAGGTGCGGGCTTTGGCGGCTGCACCATCAACCTGGTCCACCGCGAGGCCGTGCCCGCCCTGCGCGAGGCCGTCCTGCGCGACTACCCGGCGCGCACGGGTCTGACGCCGCGGGTCTTCGAGGTTGCTGCGTCCGCTGGCGCTCGCCGCATCGCCTAGCCCGCCCACCGGGCGCTCGCGACCGGTGGGCGGCGATTGGTCTCGGGGAGCATCCTCCGCAGCGGCCCGCACTCGAAATAGTCCTTGATCGGCGCCTATCGGCTGATTCGGCTGCCAGGCAATCGTCCCGCGAATAGGTGCCGGCTGCGGCGTGACGAACATGCGGTTGGTGACTATCCGCCGGAAACGTGGCGCAGCAGCGGAACGCTAGAGCCGCACCACGTCGTACATCCGGAAGTTGAAATCTGAGCCCACAAAGCGCACGCCGTCGTTGGGGATTCCGGCGGGCATCGGCTCGGGCGGCTCAATCGACAGGCCCACGGTCATCAGCTCGTCGCCGCCGCGCTCAAACGAGCCCACCGGTGCGTCAAACGACGTCCAGACGGTGACTCCGTAGCGAGCTCCCGCGTCCAGACCGCGCAGACGCAGCCGGTCGCGAGAGCGCATCGGGTGCTGCAGCACGCGGTAGTGGGCCGCAACGGCACGTGACCCGTCGGGGGCCAGCGACATCCAGGCCGTCTCGTTCCCGTCGCCCTCAAACGGAGAACGCAGCCGCAAAAACCGCCCGTACTGGAAGACCTCGCGCCGCTCCACGTAGAACGCAACCTGCGCACGCACGGCGTCCCGGTCAGCCAAAGGCATCGCGGTGGGGTCCAGCTCGTAGCCAAACACGCCAAACATCGCCACGGCGGCACGGAAGTCCAGCGGCGTGAGGCGCCCGGTCTGGTGGTTCGGCACCGCCGACACGTGCGCGCCCATCGACGACACCGGGTACCCCAGCGACGACCCCCACTGGATCCGCAGCCGCTCCACGGCATCGGTGTCATCCGAGGTCCAGGCCTGCGGGGCCCAGAACAGCATCCCGGCGTCAAACCGCGCGCCGCCGCTGGCGCAGGACTCAAACAGAATCGACGGGAAGCGCGTCGTCAGCCGCTCGTACAGCTCGTACATGCCCGTGTTGTAGCGATGGAAGAACTCGCCTTGGCGATCCGGCGGCAGCACCAGCGAGAACGGCTCTGTGATGAAGCGGTTCCAGTCCCACTTTATGTAGTCGATGGGCGCGGACGCGATCACAGCGCCGATCGAATCGGCCAGGTAGTCCACAACCTCCGGCCTGCCCATGTCCAGCACCAGCTGCTGGCGGCTCTCGGTGCGCTTGCGCCCGGGGATGCCGATGGCCCAGTCAGGATGCGCCCGGAACAGGTCCGAGTCCGGGTTGACCATCTCCGGCTCAATCCATAGCCCGAAGAGGAGCCCCAGCGCCTTGACCTCGCGCGCGAGACCGTCGATGCCGTGGGGCAGCTTGCGGCGGTCGATGACCCAGTCGCCGAGCGAGCGGTGATCGTCGTCTCGCCGGCCAAACCAGCCGTCATCAAGGACGAACAGCTCGATGCCCATGTCCTTCGCGGACTTGGCCATCTCCACGATGCGCTCGTGGTTGAAGTTGAAGTACGTGCCCTCCCAGTTGTTGAGGAGGACCGGCCGGGGCTTGTTGCGCCACGGGCCGCGAGCCAGCCGGTCGCGCATGACGCCGTGCAGCGCGTCGGACACGCCGCCGAGGCCCTCGCCGCTCCAAGCGAACAGCGTCTCGGGCACAGTGAACGCGGCGCCTGGCTCAAGCGGCCAGGCGAAGCCGTCGGGGTGGATGCCAAGGCGCAGCCGGGTGGTGTGGTGTCCGTCCACGTCGGCCTCGGCCAGGAAGTTGCCCGAGTAGACCAAGGCCGCACCCCAGGCTTCGCCCGTCTCCTCCGTGGTGGCTGCGCGACGCAGCATCACAAACGGGTTGTGCTCAGCGCCTGAGCCGCCGCGCAGGCTGCCGACGCCCTGGCGGCCGGGGACCAGCGCACGCTCGTAGACCGTTCGTTCACGAGCCCACGCGCCCGACAGCGTCACCAGCGTCCAGGCTGCGTCCGGCAGGTCAAGCGTCCCGAAGGCGCCGCGCACGACGACGCGCTCCGCGCCGCCATTGACGATCTGCATGTTGCGCGCCACAACGGTGGAGCCAGCGAACAGCGTGAAGCCAAGGACCACCGTGACGCCCGTCAGAGCGTCAATCAGGGTGATCTCGAGCGTGTCGGCTTCGGCCGGCTCCTCGCAGTACGTGGCGGGCGTCAGCGCGGGCTGGGAAGGCTTGCCCGCGACGATGCGGTGGCTTCGGTACTGAAGGTCCAGCACAGTGGAGCCGTCGGGATTCTCCACCACCAGCCCCGGCACGCGGAAGTCGCCCACTCCGGGCACGGGGACCGCGAAAGCCACAGGCTCGCCGACGCGGTTGTCATACGCGCTGAAATCGGCCGGGCCGAGGTGGCGGTACGACGGCCCTGCGGCCAGCGGCGCGCCCGCGTGCAGCAGCCCAATCCAGCCGTTCTCCAGCACGCGAAGCACCCAGCTGGTCCGGCCGTTGGCGAGGTGCCACTCGCACGCCTCCGCGCTCCACCTGATCGTCATGGCGTGTCCGTCTCCAGCGGCTCCAGCGTCCAGGACCAGCTGTGCGTGCCAACCGGGACAAGGTACGGGGCGAGGGTATCGGGCCCGCAGCTGGCCGTTCCTACGCCGCGGTGGACGCTGTCGATGGTGACAAATGACTCGGCGCGCGGCCGGACTTCCGTGTCATGGATAGCGGCGTCCAAATCGGCTGACGTCACGTGGAGGACGCTGACGTGGCGCGGCTGATCCAAGGAGATCGTCACGCCGCCGGTCACCGTGCTGTCGAGCGCCAGCCAGCGGACGCCCGTGTGACCGCCGTTCTCCTGCGGCCGAACATATGGGACGAGCTGGTCCGCAACGGACGACATCCAGCGGCCAACCTGCCCGCCGCGCGCCCGGTCCGGGTACGTCTCATGCGGTCCCGTGCCAAAGAACTGCACCGAGTCATGGCCCGGCGTCAGCGTGAGCAGCGAGCCTACCCGCGGCAAATCGTCCAGCACGGCCGGGATCTCCACGGTCTCCGTGACGCGGATGCGCCCGGTGGCATCGGCCGCGAGCACCTGCGTGTGCGGGATCTCGATGCCCGCGCCGGTGGTCCAGACGGCTCGCACCGTGGTTGCGTCGTCCGCCTCATCAACGGCGATAAGGCGCCGGGTCAGCGACCCAAGGCCCCAGGCGGCCCAGCGGCCACCCATGCCGCCGATGCGGTCGTTGTCCGTGGGGGCGCGCCAGAGGGCCAGCGACGGCGGCGCCGCGAACTCCTTGAGCGCGAGGTTCCCATCAGCGTCCAGCGGCACGGCGCCGCTCCACTCGGTGTCGGCATCGGCAGCAGCCACATCCCGCGCCGCGGCGGCGGGATCGTCAAGCCGGACCTGCGCCCAGCCAACCTCAAAGCCCGCGTCTGCCCATGCCGTGGCCTCGGCCAGCGTGAAGCGCAGCGTCAGCCAGAGCTCCTCGTCGCCGTCGCGATCCGTCGGCAGCGCAAAGCCCGGGATCGCGATCGACGCCCGACCGTCTGGCGCGAGCGAGGGCAGCGGCAGCGAACCGCCGGCCTCCGCAAAGCCATCCGCCTCCAGCGCCCAGGTGGCGCGCAGCCAGTCGAGCGAGCGGAAGTCGCCGCGGTTCTCCAGCGTCACGCGTCCGGCGCGTGCATCGGCCGTCCCGGACACCAGCCGGACCGGCGAGGCGAGATGGCGGTGCTCCCACATGCCGGGCTTGGGCGAGCGGTCTGGGAACGTGATGCCGTCGCAGACAAACGTGCCGTCGTTGGGCATATCGCCAAAGTCGCCGCCGTACGCGTGGCGCATCGTGCCGTCGGGCAGGCGCTGGTCCAGCCCGTGGTCGCGCCACTCCCAGATGAAGCCGCCCTGGAGCCCGGGCGTCGCCTCGATGGCGTCCCAATACTCGGCGAGCGTGCCGTTGGAGTTGCCCATCGCGTGGGTGAACTCACACATGATCAGCGGCAGGCGCTGCTTGCCCGATTGCGCGTGCGCCACGATGGCCGAGATGGGCGGGTACATGGGGCAGATCAGGTCGCTGGCGGTCTGCGGGCTGTCCCAGTCCAGCGCGATGGCCCCTTCGTAGTGGAGCGGGCGTGACGGGTCTGCGCGGCGAGCCCAGCCGGCGGCTGCGTCATGGTTGGGGCCATAGCCGGACTCGTTGCCAAGCGACCAGATCACCACGGACGCGTGATGGCGATCGCGCTCGATCATGCGTGCCACACGGTCCACAAAGGCGGACCGATAGCGCGGGTCGTTGCAGACGTCGTCGTACCAGCCGTGGCTCTCGATATCGGCCTCGTCCCAGACAAACAGGCCCAACTCGTCGCACGCGTCGAGGAACGCGGGATCGTTGGGGTAGTGCGAGGTCCGGACCGCATTGAAGCCAAAGCACTTCATGGCGATGACGTCGGCGCGCATGTTCTCGGCGCTGACGACGCGGCCGGTCTGCGGGTCGAAATCGTGGCGGTTGACGCCGCGGATCAGCAGGGCACGGCCGTTGATCAGCAGTTCGCGTCCGCGGACCTCGACGCGGCGGAAGCCAATGCGCCGGGTCACGCGCTCCACCACGTCCGCGGAAGGGTCGCGCAGCGTCACGGTGAGGTCGTGCAGCGCCGGGACTTCGGCGGACCAGGGCGTCACGTCGGCGATGCTCGCCATCAGCCGAACGCGGCCACGGCGTGGCGCGCGGACAACCGGCTCGGCGGCGGCCCAGGCGGCGGCATCGTCCGCATCAGTCAGCGCATGGGCGGCGGCGAGACCCCGCAGGTCCAGCACGCCACGGCGCGGCGGACCAGCTACGGCAAAGGCGCCGGGGCCCCCGTCAGGCGGCGCGCCGTGGGGCACGACGGCTGCCAGCAGCTCGCCAAGCCCGCTGACCTCCGCCTCCACGATCCAGCCTTCCGCCAGCGCGCCCGACCAGCCAAGCCCGGCCTCAATCGACAGCGTGCCCGTTTTGTTGTCGGCCGCCAGCCCGGTGTCAATCACAAGGTCGGCCAGGTAGATCGGCCCGGTGGCATACAGGTACACGGAGCGCGTGATGCCGCCGTGCCACCACTGGTCCTGGTCCTCGATGAAGGACGCGTCAGACCACTTCACCACCGTCAGGCGCAGCGTGTTCGCGCCGGGCTGCAGGTGCGGCGTGAGGTCAAACTCCGCCGCCAGATGCGAGTCCTTGCTCACCCCGATCTCCGCTCCGTTGAGCGCCACGATCAGCACGCTCTCGGCGGCGCCCACATGGAGCACGACTCGCCGTCCGGCCCATGCCGCGGGAACGGTCAACGTGCGCTCGTACACGCCTGTCGGGTTCTCCGCAGGCACCTCCGGCGGGCGGTTGGGGAACGGCATCTGCACGTTGGTGTAGTGCGGCTTGTCCCATGTGTCCTGCATGGTCCAGCAGCCGGGCACCTCGATGTCGCGCCAGGCGTCGCCGCCGGACGCGACCGCCAGCGCCTCAGCAGGCGTGTGCAGCAGCTGGAACGGCCACACGCCGTCAAGCGGCAACCGGTTGTCGCGCGGCACGGCGTGCATCGGCAGACGGCCACGCGCGGTCAGCTCGGGATCGGCCCAGGGTGCGGGAGACATGCGGATCCTCCTGGACCGCCAGCGTGTGCCGCCAGCGGTCCGTGCGCGTGGCTCCCGAGCAGGGCGCAGGACTGCTACCCCTTGGTTGAACCCAGGGTCAGGCCGGCGACGAACTGCTTCTGGAGCGCCAGATACACGATGAGCGTTGGCAGGGCCACGATGATCGATCCCGCCGCCAGCAGGTTGTAGTCCGTGAAGAACTGGCCCGACAGGTTGTTGAGGGCCGACGTGACCGGGAGCTTGTCCCCTGTGCGCATCAGCAGGATGCCCCAGAAGAAGTCGTTGTAGATCCAGGTGAACTCCAGCGTCGCAAGGGCCGCCAGGGCGGGTCGCGCCAGCGGCAGCAGCACGGACCAGTAGGTCCGCCAGACGCTGGCGCCGTCCACCACCGCCGCCTCGTTGATCTCGCGCGGGACCTGCTTGAAGTAGTTCGACAACACGAACGTGCAGAAGCCGAGCTGGAACGCCAGGTGGATCATGATGAGCCCGAAGAACTGGTCATACCAGATGCCGTTGTCCGAGAGCGGCTTCACCATCGGCAGCGCCAGGTACATGCGGAACAGCGGCGTGATGACGACCTGCTGGGGCAGCAGGTTGCCGGCCGTGAACAGCATCAGGAGCGCGATGTTGAAGCGGAAGCTGTAGCGGCTGACGGCGAACGCGATCATCGACGCGAAGAACAGGATGAGGATGATCGCGGGGATCGCCACGATCAGGGTGTTCACGAAGTGCTGGAGCAGCTCCGCGTCCTGCCACGCCTTGAAGAAGTTGTCGAGGTTGTAGGCGCCGCCAACCGAGAAGTAGCCCCGCGGGTTGTTGGCGGTGTCGCCGAACGGCCGCAGCGCCGTGTAGACCGCCCAGACCACGGGGAGCACCCAGATGGCGCAGATCGCGATCAGGAACGCGTGGGTGCCGTAGTGGTGCTTGACCTTCTTGGGCGTCGCCGCGTTGGGCGTCGTGGGCCTGACGGCGGGGGACATCGCAGATGCGCTCATTCGGGCTGCTCCCGCATTGTCCGGTAGAGGTAGAAGATGATCGGCCCGATGGAGATGAGGAGCAGCACCACGGCGATCGCTGAGCCAAAGCCCACCCGGCTGGATTCGCCCACGATGTTCACGGTGATCAGCACGGACAGCAGTTCGAGACCGTTGAGGCCCTTGTTGATGATGTAGACGATGTCGAACGCCCGCAGCGACTCGATCACCGTCACGACAAGGATCACCACGTTGATGGGCGCCAGCACCGGGAAGATCACCCGGAAGAACGTCTGCCGAGCGTTGGCGCCGTCAATTGAGGCCGCCTCGCGCAGGGTGTTGTCCACGCTCTTCAGGCCCGCCAGGTACAGGACCATGATGTAGCCGACGTGGCGCCAGCCGGCCGCCACCAGCACCGCCCACAGGTTGAGGTTGTGGTCGCCCAGCCAGTCGATAGCCGTGCCCGACTTGATGAAGGATTGGTTGCCGGTGATGGCGACCAGCAGGTTGTTGATGAAGCCCATGTCGGGGCGGTACATCAGGGTCCAGATAAAGCCCACGATGGCGAGCGACAGCACGACCGGCATGTACAGGACGCTCTGGTAGATCCGGGACCCTCGGATGTTGGTGTCCAGGATGACGGCGATCAGCATGCCGAGGGGGGTCGCTATGAACAGGAACGTGCCCAGCCAGATGAAGTTGTGCTGGACCGCCGGCCAGAACGGCTGGTAGATCGTGGCGAGCTGACTGTAGTTCTGCAGCCCAACCCACTGGATCTTCTCGAGCCCGCCGATCCCGTTCCACTTCGTGAACGAGAGGACGACGGACGCGATTGTTGGCACCCAGATCAGGCCGATATGGATGAAGGCGGGCAGGCCGACCATAAAGAGCAGGGTGAACCTGTCGCGTCGCGTGAGGACGCTGAACTTGCGCCGGCTGCGGCGCCGTTTCGCCGGCGAGCTAGGCGCAAGCACCCCGCCAGCCGAAGCCGACGGGGTGCTGGTGGAGACGGGCTGCGTCACCGCTGCTCGCTCGTTAGGTCGCGGTTATGCCGCGCGATGGACTACAGGGTGTCGTAGAAGCCCTGAATGCCCGTCAGGAACTTGTCGAGGTCCTGCTTGGGGTCACCCAGGAACTTCTGCAGGAAGCCCTGCATGCCGGTAGGGCCTGCGAACGCCGGGTTGGTGTCGCGGTCGAGGAACTGCGCGATCTTGCCGGCGCCGCCGATGATCTCGGCCATCTTCTTCTGGAACGGGGAGTAGCTGCTGGTGTCGGCAGTCTTCGACGCGGCCACGTTGTTGGGGCTCGAGGCGAGGAACACCAGCTGCGCAGGACCCGTCGCAAGGAACTCAGCAAACGCTTTGGCGCCGTCTACGTTCTTCGCCTTGGCGGAGAGCATGAAGCCGTCGATGGGGGCGTCGATGGCCTTCTCAGCGTCGTACATGGTGCCGAACGATGGGAAGGGGAAGAAGTCGAGATCGTCGTGGACGGTCTTGTCGGTGGCCTGCTCGCCGGCGAAGGTGCCCAGAAAGTACATCCCGGCCTTACCGGTGATCATGTCGCCGGCCGCGTCTTGCCAGGTCTTGCCCAGCGGCTGCGGGTCGAAGTAGGGGAGCAGCTCCGCCCACTTTGCGAACACGGCCTTGACCTTGGGATCGGTCCACTTGTTCTTGCCGGCCATCAGGCCGATGTGGAAGTCGTAGCCGTTCATCCGCATGTTGATGATGTCGAACGTGCCCATGGCGGGCCAGCCGTCCTTGTCACCGAAGGCGAGCGGGATGAGCCCGTCCTTCTTCATCTTGTCGCCGAGCGCGGTGAAGTCCGCGATCGTGGCCGGGATCGTGTAGCCCTTCGCAGTGAAGAGGCTCTTGCGGTAGATGACGACCCATGGGTAGTTGTAGAACGGGATGAAGTACTGCTTGGTGTCGTCGCCCGTGGAGGCCGTCTTGAAGGCGTCGCTGTAGTTGGCGCCGACGGTCTTCCAGACATCGCTGATGTCCGTGGCGAGGCCCTGGGAGGCGAAGAACCGCATGCGGTAGCCCGCGAACCAGGTGTACGCGTCGTCAGGGGTGCCCTGCAGGTACGCGTTGATGGAGTCCTGGAACTTTCCGTGCTCGACGGTGTTCACCGTGACCGGGATGCCGGTCGACTTGGTGAACGCGTCCACGACCGCCTGCATGGCGGCCTTGGGAACCTTGTCCGAGTAGTTGGAGCCGAACGTGACGGCTGCGGCCGTCGACGGCGCAGCCGCCGTGGCGGAGGGGGCCGCTGCGGTGGGGGTAGCGGCGGTGGGGGCCGCTGCGGAGGGAGCGGGCGTCGCGGCCGTGCCGCACGCCGCCAGGAACGCCGAGACGCCGCCGAGGGCGGCGACTGCTGCGCCGCTCTTCAGCACCGTGCGGCGCGAAAGACGCTGGCCAAGATCAGCCATGAAGATCCTCCTCTGTGATGCACGCGCGTGCATTTTGCGAGTGCAAATCACTGGAGCCGATTGTTGCGAGCCGGTTCCACAATGTCAAGAGACTCGCCCTCATTCAAACGGTGTTTTGTGTGCGAGTTCGTTGACTTTTCCCGGCGTGCCGCGCCATCATGGTCGCCAACGGTGACTGCCGCGCACGCCACGCACCCAGACGCGTGACCCGCCCTTCGCCGTTGCAAGAGGCAGGAGAGGACGGGAGATGCTCGCTCGGCAGCGCCAAGCCCTGATCCTTGAGCGCGTCCGGCAGGTTGGTGCCGTTCGCGTGGCGGACCTCGTGCGCGAGCTCGAGGTGTCGGACATGACCGTCCGGCGCGATCTGGAGATCCTCCAGGCCGCCGGACTCTTGGAGAAGGTGCACGGCGGCGCAACCGTCCCGTCACGCATGGCGAGCTACGAGCCCGCGTTCGCAACCAAATCCGCGCTGCAGCAGGCCGAGAAGGCCGCAATCGCCGACGAGGCAGCCTCCCTGGTGCAGCCCGGGATGGCCATCGCCATCTCGGCCGGCTCCACCACGTATGCCCTGGCGGAACGGGTTGCGGATGTTCCCGGGCTCACGGTTGTCACCAACTCCGTCCGCGTTGCGGACCTGCTCAACCTCACCGGGCGCCGGGACCAGACCGTGATCCTCACCGGCGGCATCCGGACGCCGTCGG
>JANYAA010000219.1 GCA_025355255.1 Chloroflexota bacterium
AGGCGCCCAGCGGCTATCGTGTAGCACCCTGACACAGCACCGGAGCCCGATCGTGGATATCAGCCTCGGCGAACCCAAGATCTACAGCCTGGACCCGCGCTTTGCGCCCGAGGACCTGCAGCGCAAGGCCGAGGAGAAGAAGACGGGGGCGCTCGGCACGGGCTTTGGCGGCCTCATGTCGCGGCCGAAGCCCGAGGAGGTCCAGCTGGCGGCCACGCAGAAGCGCGTGGAGCCGCTCTGGCACGTGGCTGCCACGGCGCACTACGTCTATGACCGGATGCGTGACTACACCATCCCGGCCAGCGCCACAGATGTCCGCGCCGTGACGTTTCTGGGCAATGACTTCGCGGTCAACGGCGCAGGCCGGCCCGGCGCGGCCTTTGGCTTCCCGGTACTGGAGCACTGCGCAGACGACTTCCGCGAGGAGGTCTGGCAGGAGGGCGCAACGGGCGGCCACGTGCCCAACGGTCCGGCGCTGCTGGCCGGTCCCAAGACGGAGCGAGCCGACCTCGGCGAACTCAGCGCGGACGACACCTTGGTCATCACGCCCGAGCATCGGGCGTCGGCCATCGTGCGAAGCCTGCTCGCCAAGCTCCTGCGCCCGCTGCAGGCGGACCAGGTGTTTGAGGAATCGTTGGAAGTGGAGTGCATCGAGCTGGTCTTTCGGCCCATCGTCGCCTACGAGTTCGTCCTGCCCGCCAAGGACCGCCGCGGCTTTGTGGAGGTGGACGCCATCACCGGCGAAGTGAAGACCGCCACGTCGCTCAAGATGCAGATCAGCCGCCATGTCAGCAAGGACGCGCTGTTCGACATCGGTGCCGACACCATCGGCCTGCTGGTCCCGGGCGGGAACATCGCGCTCAAGGTTGCCCGCCTCGCCATCGACCGCAACTACTGACACGCGACCGCCCGGAGACCGGCATCATCTCCGGGTGACCACCACCGCCTCCGCAACTGGCCGCACGTCCGAGCTGTTTGCGGTTGGCCGCCGCGGGCTGTCCATCGGGATTATCGCGTCCATCACGCTGGTGGCTGCGGAGTCGCTCGCCATCGGCACAGTCCTGCCCATGGTGGCCAAGGAGCTGGGCGACCTGCCGCTCTACGGCTGGGTCTACACCGCGTTCTACATCGGCCAACTGGTGGGCATCGTCATGGCGGGCGGGCTGCTGGACCGGATGCCTCTGCGCCGGCCGTTCGCCGTTGGTTTGGGGCTGTTTGGCATTGGCCTGCTGGCGGGCGGCCTCGCGCCGTCCATGCCCGTCCTGATCGCGGCCCGCTTTGTGCAGGGCTTCGGCGGCGGCATGCTTTCGCCCACGGCGTATGTGGTGATCGGGCGGCGTCTGCCGGAGCGGCTGCAGGCGCCGATGTTCGCGCTGATGTCCGCGGCCTGGGTGGCGCCCGGGATCATCGGTCCGTCAATCGCCGCGTTTGTGGGCGCCATCACCAGCTGGCGCTGGGTGTTTCTGGGCCTCCTGCCGCTGCTTGTGCTGGCCGCCATCCCGGCGCTTCGCGCGCTGGGCGGCCGCGATGCGCCGCCACAGGCCGCCGATCTCGAGAAGGACAAGGCCGCCGTCCGCCGCCTCCCCAACGCGCTCCTCGCCGCGGTTGGCGCCGGGCTGCTGATCGCAGCGCTGACCTCGCCTGAGGTGCTGGCCCTGGTGGCCGGGTCCGTCGCGGGCGTTGCGCTGCTGCTGCCGGCGTTCCGCCGCCTCACGCCCCCCGGCACGCTGCGCCTTGCGCCGGGCGTTCCTGCCGCCGTCCTGCTGCGCGGCATCATGACGTTTGCGTTCTTCTCTGCCGATGCGTATGTGGCGCTGCTGCTCCAGACCTGGCGCGGGACCAGCCCAGTGCTCACGGGCGTGGTGTTCACCGTGACGACGATTGCCTGGTCCTGCGGATCCTGGTGGCAGGCCAGGCGCATCGACGCGTGGGGCCAGCGCCGGTTTGTGGAGCTGGGGTTCCTGTGCATCGTGGTGGGCTCCGCGCTGACGCTTCCCGTGGCGTCGCCGGGCGTCTCGCCGTGGCTGGCGGTGATCACCTGGATCCTGCCGGGGATCGGCATGGGGCTGATGTATTCCGCGGTGACGCTCGTGGTGCTGCGCCGCACGGAGCCGTCGGAGCAGGGCGCTGCGTCGTCTGCGCTGCAGCTGGCGGACATCTTGGGCACCGTGCTGGGGACGGGCGTGGGCGGGGCGATCACCGCCGCGGGCATCCGCGCCGGGGGCGACGGACTGGGCTGGGCGCTGGGAGCGGTGTTCGCCATCTCGTCCGTGCTTGCGGCTGTGGGTATGTTGGCCTCGCGGCGTCTTCCCGGGCCGGAGCGTGGCGAGTTCGCACAGGCTGCCCGAAGCGGGGGACCCGCAGGCGCTGCGCTAGACTAGTTGCCCGTCTGCTCGACAAGCCGCGATGCCCGACGACGTGCCCACAACGGAGGAATTGCCCGCCATGTCCGCCGAGACGCTTCGCGGCAAGATTCGCGAAATCCCAGACTTTCCGAAACCCGGCATCCTGTTCTACGACATCACCACGCTGCTCAAAGATGCCAGTGCGTATCGCGAATCCATCGACCTGATGCTCGCCCCGTACCGCGACGTCCAGGTGGACATCGTGGTGGGCATGGAGTCCCGCGGCTTTATCTTCTCGGCGCCCATGGCGCTGGAGCTCAAGGCGGGGCTCGTGCCGGTGCGCAAGCTGGGCAAGCTCCCGGCCGACACGCTGACCGTGGAGTACGCGCTCGAGTACGGGTCCAACACGCTTGAGATCCACCGGGACGCCATCGCTCCCGGCCAGCGCGTCCTGATCGTGGACGACTTGCTGGCCACCGGCGGCACCGTCCGCGGCACGATGGAGCTGGTGGAGCGGCTGCAGGGCGTCGTGGTGGGGCTCGCGTTCCTCGTGGAGCTTGAGTTCCTCAACGGCCGCGACCGCCTGGAAGGCCGTACCGTCACGAGCGTCGTCCGGTACTGATCGCCTCCTGATGGCCGACCAGCCGCCGACCCAGGACCCCAACCGCCGGCGCTTCTTCCGCCTGTTCGCGGGCGATGTCGCCACCACCGTTGGCGGCATGCTGGGCGTGGCCCAGTCGCTGCAGCAGGAGTCGGCCGATGCGGCCCGCTCGCTGCTGACGAGCATCGATCCTGTTGCAGTCCCCGCGGCGCTGAATGCGCCGGTGGTCATTCCGGTGGGCGGCACGATGGTGATCCCCGTTGGCGGGTCCGCTGCGCTGCCCGTGCAGGCGACGCCAGGCGGCGGCGGTGCGCCCGTGTGGGACGCCACGAACGCCGGATACCGGGCGCCGTTCCGATGGGATGGTGACCGCGCGATCCTTGTGGACCAGCGCCAGCTCCCCGACATCCTGGGCGAGGTCTACGTGGAGAGCGCCGCCGATGCCGTGGGGTGCATGACCGACGGCGTGATCCACGGCAGCGCCGTGCAGGGCCAACTCGCCGCGCTGACGCTGGCGATCGTCGCGTCGCGCAACCGGGAGTCGCGCCCGTTTGCGCGCAAGGCAACCATTCGCGGCGCTGCCAACGCCTTCCGGCTGACGCGCCCGGCATCCGCCGCGATTGCGCTGGCCACTGATCGGATGCTGGCGCTGCTGGACGAGCTTGGCCTTGAGGCCCCGGGTGACGAGGTTGCCGAGGCGTTCCGTCTGGAGGCCGAGGCGATCATCGCGGAGGCCACAGAGGACCACGGGCGCATCTCGCAGATGGCGCCCTCCGCGCTGCCGGGCGATCCGGGCACACCGCTCCACGTCCTCACCTTTGGCAGCACCGGCGCCCTGGGCAGCGGCACGTTTGGCACCGCGCTGGGCGTGATCACCGCGCTCCATCACGCCGGCCGCCCCCTCCACGCGCTGGTGGCCGAAACGCGGCCGCACCACATCGGCTCGCGGCTGGCCGCATGGGAGCTGAAGCAGGCGGGCGTCCAGCACGCGGTGGTCACAGACGCCGCGGCGCCCGGCTGTATCGCCTCGGGTGAAGTGGACGCGGTCCTGGTGTCCGCGGAGCTCATCGCCGCCAACGGCGACGTCATCGGCATATCGGGCACCTATCCGCTCGCGCTGGCCGCCGCCGCCGAGGGCATCCCGTTCATCGTGTGCGCCGCGACGTCGTCCATCGACATCACAGCGCCCGATGGTGAGGGCGCCACCATTGAGGAAGCCCGACCCGGGAGCGTGCTGACCGTCAACGGCCGCCGCATCGCCCTTGAGGGCACGCAAATCCGCAACCCGCTGCAGGACCTGACGCCGGCATCGCTGGTTACGGCGATCGTCACCGAGCAGGGGATCCTGCGCGCGCCCTACGGCGAGTCCATCAGCGCAGCGATGGTCACTGCGCACGCACACCGGTCGGCCTCGCGCGGTTATCGCGCCCTGCTGGCCCGCCGTGTCGCCGCCGCGGCCGAGGCCGCCGAGGCCGCCGAGGTCGCCGAAGCCACGCAGACAGCCGAGGCCGCCGGCCCGGACACCAGCTCGCAGCCCTGATGGCCTCGATCGCGGTGGGTCAGCGGATCCTCCTGGTGGCCCGCGCCACCGCGGACCGGACGGTGCTGCGCGCTTTCCTTGAGCGCGACCGGATCTTCGCGGCGTACGCGGTGGCCGATCTAGACGATCGGGAGTTCAGACGCACGCGCTGGGCCGTGGCCACCGCCGGCAGCGAGCCGATCGCGGTGGGCGTCGAGTACTCGGGTCCTACGCCGCAGCCGCTCTTCGTGATGGGCCGCGATGACGGCATCCACGCCATCCTGCGCGACGTGCTCCGCCCGCGGCTCGCCTACGTCGCCGCCGCTGCGCCCGCGCTGCCCGCGGTGTCGTCGCTCTACAAGGTGGCCCCGGGCCCCGCGATGATCCGCATGTCCGTGGAGCGGGCAACGTTCCGCCCATACCCGATGCCCGAGGTTGTGCGGCTGTCGACCAGCGACATCGGCGACCTCAACCGCCTGTACCAGCTGGGGTTTGCCGCGTGGCTGCCCGCAGGCTCGGTGGAGGAGGGGATCTATTTCGGCGTCCGTCAGGCGGGTCGCCTGGTGGCCGCGGCCGGCACCCACGTTGTGTCGCGCGAAGGGCGCATCGGCATTGTGGGCAACGTGTTCACCCATGAGCAGTACCGCAACCGCGGGTTTGCCAAGGCGGTCACGGCTGCCGTCACCGGGGAGGTGCTGGGCTTGTGCGATGACGTGGTGCTCAATGTCCGCTCCGACAACCCGCCGGCCATCGCCGCCTACGCCGGTCTCGGGTACCGTGAGCACTGCCGGTTTGAGGAGCGCCTCGTCCGGCGGAGCGCGCCGGTCTGGCCCGGCTTCGTGGAGCCGCTTCGTCGGCTGTTCGCCTCGAAGTCCGTCGCCCCGGCGCAGTTTGCCCAAGCGCACCCCATCGCGCCGGCGGCCATCGCACCTGAACCTACTGCCGCTATCGCCGCCGACGCCGTCGGCCGGCCCGCCGAGGAGTCCTGATGACCGAAGTTGCCCTGCCGCCCCACGACGTGGTGGATCTCGGCCTAGCCGATGAGGGCGTCCGCCGTATCGAGTGGGCCGAGCGCGAGATGCCGGTCCTGCGCCTGATCCGCGAGCGCTTTACGCGTGAGCAGCCGCTGGCCGGTCTCCGGATTGCCGCGTGCCTCCACGTCACCACCGAGACCGCCAACCTCATGCGGACGCTCAAGGCCGGTGGCGCCGACGTGTATCTGGCCGCCTCCAACCCGCTCTCCACGCAGGACTGGACGGCTGCAGCGCTGGTCAGGGACTACGGCATCGCCACCTACGCGCGCCGTGGCGAGGACCGCGATTCGTACTACACGCACCTCAACGCCATCGCGGACATCCGCCCGCAGCTGACCATGGACGACGGCTGCGACCTGGTGTCCCTGCTCCACGAGCAGCGCCGGGACCTGCTGCCGGGCGTGCTGGCCGGAACCGAGGAGACCACCACGGGGGTGGTGCGGCTCCGCGCCATGGCCGCCGATGGCGCGCTGTCGTTCCCGGTGGTTGCCGTGAACGAGGCGCAGACCAAGCACATGTTCGACAACCGGTATGGCACCGGCCAGTCCACCATCGACGGCATCCTGCGCGCCACCAACCTGCTGATCGCCGGGCGCAACGTGGTGGTGGCGGGCTACGGCTGGGTTGGCCGCGGCATCGCCCTGCGGATGGCTGGGCACGGCGCCCACGTCACCATCAT
>JANYAA010000221.1 GCA_025355255.1 Chloroflexota bacterium
CGATCCAGCAGGACGCCGATGGACTCCGCCGTGAGCGTGTCAAGCTCCACCTCGGGCTGGTCCCAGCCGATTGGTCCGCTAGGCCCCGTAAAGGGCGCGTCTTCCAGCGCCTGGACCAGCGCGCGGCCAAGCCGACCGACGACGCCGATGACGGCGACGCGCATCAGCTCGGGGTCGTGTCGACGGCTTGGCCTGCCGCCAGACGGTCACCGTATTGGCGAGCGTAGTAGGCGTCCCAGTCGCCGGTCTTGGCGCTGGCAATCCAGGCCGGATTGTCCCGGTACCAGGCCACCGTCTCCGGCAGGCCCGTCTCAAACGCCACGCGCGGCCGCCAGCCCAGCGCAGCCAGCTTTGAGCCGTCCATCGCATAGCGGCGGTCATGCCCCGGGCGATCCGGGACGGTGCGCACCAGCGACCAGTCGCGCCCGGTGGCGGCAAGCAGTTGGCCAATGACTTCGCGGTTTGGCAGCAGGTGCTCGCCGGCCACGTTGTACGCCTCGCCGGCCACGCCGTTGCGCAGCACAAACGCGATGCCCGCAGCGTGGTCAGAGACGTGGAGCCAGTCGCGGATCTGCATCCCGTCGCCGTACATCGGCAGGGGTTTGCCGTCGAGCGCATTCGTTGTGAACAGCGGGATGAGCTTCTCGGGGTGCTGGTGCGGGCCGTAGGTGTTGGACCCGCGGGTCATCACCAGGTCCAGCCCGTAGGTGATGTGGTAGGCGCGGACCAGCAGCTCGGACGAGGCCTTGGCGGCCGCATACGGGCTGCGAGGCGCCAGCCCGTCGGTTTCGACAGAGCGCTGGGGCGCCTCGATATCGCCGTACACCTCGTCGGTGCTGACCTGGAGGAAGCGGACAGGTCCGCGCTCGCCGCGCCCGGCGCGCTGGTGCTCGACCTTCACCGCCTCAAGCAGCACATGGACGCCGATGACGCCCGTCCGGAGGAACGCCTCCGGGTCAAGGATGGAACGATCCACGTGGGTCTCGGCGGCCACGTTGACCACCGCCGTAGCGCCGGCCATCAGTGGGCCAACCACCTCGGGGTCCGCGATGTCGCCGTGGACGAAAGTGAAGCGCGCGGCCTGCTCGGGATCCTGCTCCACGGCCTCAAGGTTGGCGCGGTTGCCGGCGTAGGTGAGCTTGTCCAGCACCACCACGCGGGTGCCGTCACCACGGCCAAGGGTCTGGCGGACCAGCTCCGACCCGATGAAGCCGGCCCCGCCGGTTATCAGGATGGTCTCGCTCACGCCGTGCGCTCACGCCGTGCGCTCACGCCGTGACGCTCACGCCGTGCGCTCACGCAGGGTCTCGCGGCCGCTCAACAGGCCTTGGCAGACGGCCGGCGCGGTCGTCCTCCTCCGCCATCTCGGCCGAGCGCAGCAGGCTGGGCACGGTACCGGCATCGGCCCAATGGCCCTCGTACACCGGTGCAAACAGCCGCCCGCCAGGGATGAAGTGGTTGAGGACGTCGGTGATCTCAAACTCGCCGCGACCCGAAGGCGCGAGGTTCTCAATCACGTCAAACGCGTCTGGGCGCAAAAAGTACACGCCGATGGGGATGAGGTCGCTCTTGGGCTGCTTGGGCTTCTCCTCAAAGCCCACCACTTTGCCGTCCGGCCCAAACTCGGCCACGCCAAAGCGCTCCGGGTCCGGCACCTTGTAGAGCAGCGTGCCCGCGCCCCACTGCTCGTCCTCAAACTGGCGGGCCAGCGGCGCCAGCGGGTCGCCGCGCAGGATGTTGTCGCCCAGCACAACGCAGAACGCATCATCACCGATGAAGTCCCGGGCGAGGCCGATGGCGTGGGCGATGCCGAGCGCTCCGCGCTGGTACCGGTACGTGAGGTCCAGCCCGAAGTGCCGCCCATCCCCCAGGAGCTCCACGATGTCGCCGACGCTCTTGCCGCCGACGATCACCATGACCTCGCGGATCCCCATGCCCGCCAGGGTATCCAGCGGGTAGTAGATCATCGGCCGGTCATAGATCGGCAGCAGATGCTTGTTGGTGACGATCGTCAGCGGGAACAGCCGCGTTGCGGTTCCGCCGGCCAGCACGAGTCCCTTCATGGAAGCGGAGCGTAGCAGGCGGGCGCCAACGACTGCCGGCTAGGGCGTTGCGGCAGGCGCAGCCGACGCTGGCGCGGCCGAGGACGACGGCCGAGGGGTGCCCGGTGACGCCGATGGGTCAACCAGCGGCAGGCCGCCGGAGTAATCCGTGATCACCAGCGCCAGGCTGAACCCGGCGAGATCGGCGGCCGGCTGGATGAACGCGGTCTGCACCACATCCGTGGCGTCGCGCTGGACGTCCACCACGCTGCCGATGACCAGGCCGCGCGGGTACGGCGACCGGATGCCGCCCGCCAGCTCCAGACCCGCGGTGTAGACCTCCTCGTCAAGCGCGATGGCAACCCCCGCATCGATGTTCTTCATGACCAGCACCCCGCCCGCCTGGCCGCTGAGCTCGCCCGTGGCGCTCGACGTGAGGAGCTGGCCGATCACCACAATCGACGCGTCCGAGAGCAGGGTCACATTGGCAAACGTGGGGCCGATGTCGGTGATCCGCCCGGCCAGCGCGCCGCCCTGGACAATCACCACATCGCCCAGCGCGAGCCCGTCGTCGGTGCCCTTGTCCAGCGTGACCATCCGGATCGTCGGCAGCGTCTCGCGCCCGATCACTCGCGCAGCCACGGTCTGATGGTCAAAGCCGTTCTGCAGCTGGAGCAGCCCCGTGAGCTGGTCGTTCTCGCGCTTGAGCAGCTCCAGACGCGCGTTGGTGTTCTGCAGCTGCTCGTTCTGGTCGCGCAGGGCGGTGTTGTCGATGCGGAGCCTGTCGATATTGCCAATGGCGCCGAAGACGTTCGCGACATTCTCGGCGGCGCCGGCGATGGCGCCCTGGACGGGCTTCAGGGCGAAGTTGAACGCGCGCTGCACTTCCCGGACGCCCGGGTTGGACGAGAACGCCATCAACAGGAGAGTGATCACCAGCAGGACCGTGTAGGTGATCCAGCGGCGACGGGCCCGGCGGTTCGAGAGGATCGACATCGTGACGCAGAGCTCCCGCTAAGTGGGCGGGGTTCAGCGGGGCGGGCGGCTGTAGGTCTCCGCCACCAGGACGCGGTCCAGGCGCCCGCTACCGAGCTCTTGGAGAACGACGCCGGTGCCGCGGGCCACGCAGGTGAGCGGATCGTCAGCGATATGGACGGGCATCTGGGTGGCCTCCGCCACACGGCGGTCCAGGCCGGCCAGAAGGGCGCCGCCCCCGGCGAGGACGATGCCCTGGTCCATGATGTCGGCCACAAGCTCCGGCGGCGTCTCTTCAATCGTGTCCCTGATGGTGTCCACGATCTGCGCCACGGACGGCTCGATGGCCTCGCGGATCTGGTCCGCACCAACCTCCACCACACGGGGCAGCCCGGTGAGGAGGTCCCGGCCGCGCAGCGTCACGCGCTCGCTGTCCCACTCGCCCGGGTGGGCAGACCCGATGGCGATCTTGATGTCCTCTGCCGTGCGCTCGCCCAAGAACAGGTTGTACTCGCGCCGGGCGTAGGCAACGATGTCCTGGTCCATCTCGTCCCCGCCGATGCGGATGGAGCGGCTCACGACGATGCCGCCCAGCGAGATGACGGCCACCTCGGTGGTGCCACCGCCGATGTCCACAATCATGGAGCCGCTCGGCTCGGCCACCGGGAGTCCAGCGCCGATTGCGGCAGCCATCGGCTCCTCGATCAGGCGGGCCCAGCGGGCGCCAGCGTTCAGCGCGGCATCGCGGACGGCACGCTTCTCCACCTCCGTCACGCCCGACGGGATGCCCAGGAGCATCCGCGGCCGGCTGATCATGCCCACCCGGTCATGGACCTTGTGGACGAAGTACTTGAGCATCTGCTCGGTGACGTCAAAATCCGAGATCACGCCATCGCGCAGGGGGCGCACCGCGATAATGGAGGCGGGCGTCCGCCCCACCATGCGCTTGGCCTCAGCCCCAATGGCGAGGACGCGCTTGGTCTTGGCGTCGATGGCCACAACCGACGGCTCGGAGATCACGATCCCGCGATCTTTGACGTGGACAAGCGTGTTGGCGGTACCGAGGTCGATCCCGATATCCCGTGAGAAGAGGCCGAGGATCCGGTCGAGCATGCTGTGGCGAGTTCCTTGCTGCGACGCTGCGCCGGTGGTGCCGACACCAATCCGGTGCGCAGATCGCGGGGTGAGTCAATGCGAAGGCGCGCACACGAAGCGGGCATGCGGCCCGTTGAGTATACCCGCGGGCGAGAGCGCTACTTCCAGATGGTCTCTTCGCCGTGCTCTCCACGGAGCAGTCGACCCTCGGCGTAGCGGCTAAAGGCGAACGGCGTGAGGTCCGCGGAACTGGGCGCGCCGTCGAGAATCCACTCCGCCATGCCCAGGCCAACCACCGGCGCCGTCTTGAACCCGGTGCCGCTGTGACCGCAGTCAAGGTGGAACCCGTCCGGCCCCTGGCTCCCCACAGGGCCGAGGATCGCGCGCTGGTCCGGCGTCAGGCCGTCCTGCCCGCTGTGGCTGGTGCGGAACGCGCCGTCGATCATGCCCGGCACACGGCGGATGATCCGCTCGGCGGCACGTTCGCGAAAGTCCGGGGCGGCATCTGCGGTGTCGCGGTCCGGATCGTCGCCGCCAATCTGGCCGTCATCCTCAAGACCGATGAGGACCATGTCGGTGCCCTCGGGCCGAAAGTACATCTGGTTGGCGGTGTCGATCACCACCGGGATACGGCCTGGAACGCTCGACGGGACGCCGATGTAGCCTGTGTCATGTCGCCAGATCCGCAGGGGCAGGTCCATCCCGCCCAGCGCACCCACGCGGCGGGCCCAGCCGCCCGCGGCGTTGACGATGACCGGCGCGTCCACATCGCCCTTGGTGGTGGCGATGCCGGTGACGCGGCCACCTGCTTGGCGGATTGCCGTGACCTCAGCGCCGGTCATCAGGCGCGCGCCCTTGGCCTTGGCCGCGGCCATGAAGCTCGCCGTCGTCATCGACGGGTCCGCGTAGCCGCTGTTTGGCTCATAGGCAGCCACATCGTCGCCCACCGCCAGCCCTGGCGCGATGCGCCGGATCTCGTCCGCGGCGAGCACGGTGGAGTCCACGCCCATGGCGCGATGCGAGGCGCTGTTGGCCGTGACACGCTCTAGGCGGCTGGCGGCCTCAATCCAGAGGAAGCCCGTGACGGTGAAGCCGCACTCGCCGCCCACGCGTTGGTCCCACTCACGGAACCACGCCTGCGCCTGCCAGCCGAGACGTGCCTCTGCCAGCAGGTCGTAGTAGACGCGGACAAGCCCGCTGCTGCGGCCTGTGGCGCCGGCGGCCACCCCGGATCGCTCCACAACGGTGACGCGGACACCGCGCGAGGCCAAGTGGAACGCCAGGCTTGCGCCGTGGACGCCTGCCCCGATGACGATGATGTCGGCGGTGTCGGCCATTGCGCGGGAGACCTCCGTGGTGGCTGGGCGGTGGGCGTCAAGTATCGCGCCCCCGCGCGGTGTCCGTGGGCAGACTGCTCACGTGCCCAGCGCCCTTTGCGCATTGAGCGCCGGGGCTGATACTCATCTGACCAGCTCCACTTCTGACCGTGACAAGCTCGAGACACACCGATGCCTGACGAGATCCTGATCCTTGGCCGTTCCGACCTCGAGGCGCTCGAGATCGACTGGTCAGCGGTGGTTGACGTTCTCGAGGACGCGTTCCGGCACAAGGCGGCGGGGCTCGTGCAGAACCCGCCCAAGCCCGCCATCCACCCGCGGCCGGAGTCCTTCATCAACGCCATGCCCGCGTACATCGGTGGATCGGACCGCGCGGGTCTCAAGTGGGTGGCCGGGTACGAGAGCAATCGGGCCCTCGGCCTGCCGTACATCTACGGCGTCTTCCTGCTCACCGATGCCGCCACCGGGCGACCGCTGGCGGTGATGGACGGCGGCTGGATCACCGAGATCCGGACCGCGGGTGTCAGCGGCGTGGCGCTGCGCCAACTGCGGCGACCGGTGTCA
>JANYAA010000240.1 GCA_025355255.1 Chloroflexota bacterium
GATGGCCGGTCAGCCCCTCGAGGGTTGTCGCCATGCGGGTGAGCTGGTCCACCCGGTCCTGCCCCGGCAGCGACGCGAGGATGGGCTCGTACAGGCCGCCGCCCATCAGCTCTACCTGGCCGTGACGGACCAGCGCCCCCAGCCGCTCGATGAACTCCGGCCGTTCCGCCACCAGCCACTCGAGCAGCGGCCCGGTGTAGTGGAGCGAGAGCCGGACGCCCGGATGCCGCTCCAGGGCCTCAAGCATCGGCAGGTAGGCGCGGTCGTAGGTCTCGGCGAACACCCAGCCGAAGTTGCCGACGGGCTGGTGGTTGTGGATCGCCAGGGCCAGCGAGATCCGGGGGGCCACGGTGCTACTCCTGTTGGTGGCGGTCAGGCGTCCGGCGCCGCGGCGGGGAGGTACAGCCGCTCCACGTACTCGTGCAGCATGCGCGTGGTTGAGAAGCGCCAGATGGTGCTGGCGATGGAGTTGCGCATCAGCTGGAGGTAGCGCGTGGGCAGACCCTCCGCATCGCGCTCGTAGTACACCGGCACCAGCTCCTGCTCGAGGATCCGGTAGAGATCCTGGGCGTCGGACCAGTCCTGGGCGCCCTCGTCGGGGTTGGTTTCCCGGCCGCCGATGGCCCAGCCGTTGTCGCCCGTGTAGCCCTCGTCCCACCAGCCGTCCAGCACGGACAGGTTGAGCACACCGTTGGCGGCGGCCTTCATCCCGGATGTCCCCGACGCCTCAAGCGGCCGCCGCGGGTTGTTGAGCCAGACGTCCACGCCCTGCACCAGGAACCGGGCGATGCGGATGTCGTAGTCCTCCAGGACGAACACGCGGCCGCGGAGCTGGGAGCTTCGCGAGCGGCCGAAGATCTCCTGGATGACGCCCTGCCCGGGCCGGTCCGCCGGGTGTGCCTTGCCCGCGAAGACGATCTGGATGGGCCGGTCCGAACTCCACACGAGCTGCGCAAGCCTGTCGATGTCGGTGAACAGCAGCGAGGAGCGCTTGTAGGTGGCGAAGCGGCGGGCAAAGCCGATGGTGAGGATGCTCGGGTCCAGGACCTGCTCCAGCTCCTCAAGCGTGCTTGGCGCTTCGCCGTGGCGGGCGAACTGGCTGCGCAGGCGGCCGCGGGCGAAGATCGCCAGCTCCAGCTTCTGGCGCTGGTGGGCCTCCCACAGCTCGCGGTCCGGGACGCGGTCAATCCGCTCCCAGAAGCGGGCGCGGGCGGGCTGGTCGTCCATGGCGACGAAGTTGGCGTCCGTGTAGCGCTCCAGGGTGTCGCGCATAGGCTGGCCCAGCCACGTGGGCGTGTGGACGCCGTTGGTGAGCCCCAGGATCTCGTGCGGCGCCACGCCCTGCCAGGTGCCGTTGGCGGTGTGGCCGTGCAGCAGCGAGACGGCGTTGGCGCCGTTGGTGAGCCGCAGCGAGAAGGCGGTCATGTCGAACTGCGAGCGGTCCTGCTCCACGCCCAGGCCCAGGCCCAGCAACGTGTCGAGGGAAACGCCGCCGGTGCCCGGTCGGCCGTCGCCCTCCAGCAGCGGGCCTGCGACGCGGCGGACAAGCGCGGCATCAAAGCGCTCGTTGCCGGCCGACACCGGTGTGTGGATGGTGAACACTGAGTCCCGCCGCACGGCCGTCCAGGCGTCATCCAGCGTGGAGCCGGCAGCCACCGCCTCGCGTGCGCGTTCAGCCAACAGGAACGCGGAGTGGCCCTCGTTAAGGTGCCAGACGCTGGGCTCCAGATCGAGGGCCCGCAGCGTGCGGACACCGCCGACGCCCAGCACGAGCTCCTGATGGAGCCGCATCTCGCGGCCACGGACGTAGAGGATGTGCGTGATGGGCCGGTCCGAGTCGTCGTTGTCCGGCACGTCGGTGTCAAGCAGCAGCACCGGCACGCGGCCCACTTGCGCAAGCCAGACCGCGGCGAAGAGCTCCCGCTCCGGGAGCTGGACGCTGACCGTGAGCGGCGCGCCGACGCGGTCCAGTGCCCGCAGGATCGGCAGCCGTGACGGCTCGTAGTCCGGGTACGCGTGCTCCTGATGGCCGTCGGCATCGATGGTCTGGCGGAAGTAGCCCTTGCGATACAGCAGCCCGATGCCCACCAGCGGCAGCGCCATGTCCGAGGCGGCCTTCATGTGGTCGCCCGCGAGCACGCCCAGACCGCCTGAGTAGATGCCGAGTGACTCGTGGAACCCGTACTCGGCACAGAAGTAGGCGATGGGCCCGTCCAGCTTGCTGCCGTGGCGGCGTGAGAACCAGTGGTCCTGCCCGTTGGCCATGTACAGGTCGAACTCGTGCAGGACGGACTCGTACTCCGCCATGAACGCCGTGTTGTCCAGCAGCTCCGACCAGGCCACCGGGCCCGACAGCACAGGGATCGGGTTGCGGTAGCGGGCCCACCCCGCGGCGTCGATGCGGGAGAACAGGATCCGCGCCCGCGGATGCCAGCTCCACCACAGGTTGTAGGCGAGGCGCCGAAGGCCCTCCAGCCTGGGGGGGAGGGGGAATTG
>JANYAA010000248.1 GCA_025355255.1 Chloroflexota bacterium
CCGTGTTCGTGCCGTACGGCATCGGCGCGTTCCTGACCAATGAACTACGACGGCGAACAGCGGCCGGCGCCAAGCCGGATCGGTATCTGCTGAGACGACTCCAACGGTTCACCGTGAGCCTGCGGGAGCGTGAGCGCAGAGAGCTCGAGCGCGCTCGGGGCCTTGAGGAGTTGGGCTTCGGTCTTGTGGGCATCGCGCCCGGTTTCTACGACGAGCGCTTCGGTGTGACGCTCGGTGGACGCGACTTCAGCGTAAGCCTGGTGGTGTGAGAAGGGAGCAACCATGGGGACAGTGGGGCTGGAAGTGAGGGGGGACTACGCGTGCTTCACGCGACCGGAGTTGAAAGCAGAGCGGGTTTCCTATGATGTGATGACCCCGTCGGCAGCACGTGCGATCTTCGATGCGGTCGTCTGGAAGCCGGCCATGAGGTGGGAGATCGAGCGCATCGAAGTCTTGAACCGTATCCAATGGGCCTCCATCCGGCGCAATGAGGTCGGTTCCAAGGTGCCGGTTGATGCAGTTCGGACCGCCATGCTCCGGGGCTCGGGCGAACTAGGCCTGTTCGCCGACAGCGATCGACAGCAGCGCGCATCCCTTCTGTTGCGTGACGTCGCCTACCGGATCTGGGCTCATCCGGAGTTGACCTGGCAGGCTGGCCCGGACGACAGCGCCGCCAAGTTCGAGGCGATGTTCCGCCGCAGGGCAGCGCAGGGCCAGTGCGTCAACCAGCCGTACCTCGGATGCCGGGAGTTCGCCTGTGCATTCCAGTTGGCTGATCAGCCCGCGCCGCCCCCCATCAGCGAGACTCGGGACCTGGGGGTCATGCTCTGGGACCTCGACTTTGCCGACCCGACCCACCCAGCACCGCTCTTCTTCCGGGCACGGCTTGAGAGTGGGGCGCTGACCGTGCCGCGGCCCGGGAGCCCGGAGGTGCTGCGGTGATCCTCCAAGCGCTCGCGGAGTACTACGACCGCAAGGTGGCCCGACAAGCGGACGCGCTTCCGCCGGCTGGCTGGGAACTCAAAGGGCTGCCCTTCCTCATCGAGATTCGGGAGGACGGCTCGTTCGTCCAACTCGTGGACACTCGAGAGACCGTCGACGGACGCCTGCGCGCGACCGAGTTCCTGGTGCCGCAAGGCCCCAAGCGCGCTGTGAACATCGCCGCCTCACTCTTGTGGGACAACGTGGAGTACGTGCTTGGCGTTCCCGTGCGAAACACCTCCCAGCGTGTCGAAGCGGCGCACAAGGCCTTCATTAAGGAGGTTGACGACCGGCTGGCAGGAGCAGCGCACGACGCCGGCGTGGCCGCGGTGCTTAGCTTTCTGGAGCGACCCCCTCTGGACGCAGTACGGGCCAGCGATCACTGGAAGACGCTGGAGGAGACCAATCCGTTCATCGGCTTCCGGTTGGCCGGTGACGCACTCCCAGTGACCCAGCGGAAGGCAGTGCACGAGGCACTCGCCACAACCACCACCATCGTTGACGGACGGTGCATGGTCACCGGAGAGCCAGCAGCGATCGCACGACTCCACACCTCGATCAAAGGTGTGCGAGGCGCACAGACAATGGGCGGGAGCCTCGTCTCATTCAATCTGCCCGCGTTTGAGTCGTATGGCCGCACGCAGGGGAGCAATGCGCCGGTCGGGTCTAACACCGTGTTCCGTTACGCCACCGCACTCAACGGATTGCTGAGGCCCGATTCGACCCAGAAACAAGTCCTCGGCGACACCACCTTCGTGTTCTGGGCCGAGAAGGAAGCGGGCGAGGCGTACGAGCGCGCGACCAGCCTTTTGTTCAGCGACCCGGTGCGGGATGATCCGGACCGCAACGCGAGCGTGGTGCGAGACATCCTGGCAAGCGTCCGCGTTGGGACGCCAGCGGATCATCCCGGCTCGGGCCGCTTCTACGTGCTTGGGCTGGCCCCGAACGCCGCACGCCTCTCGGTACGGGTTTGGATCGCGGAGGAGGCCGAGGAGATAGGGCGACGCATCGCGAGCCACTACGGTGACGTCGAGATTGTGCGACCTCCCAACGCCCACCAGTTCCCATCCCTCTACTGGCTCCTTCGCTCCGTGGCCCCGCAGGAGAAGGCGGACAAGATCCCGCCCGTCCTTGAGGGTGATCTCACAAGGGCAGTCCTCGAGGATCGCCCCTATCCCGCCAGCCTGCTCGCAGCGGCAATCTCGCGCAATCGCGCCGAACAGCAGGTGACTCCAGATCGGGCCTCACTCATCAAGGCATCACTCAACCGGCTGCGACGTGCGGCCGGCCGAACAGGGGAGGAGCTCAGCGTGGCACTTGATCCGGCCAATTCAGACCCGGCGTATCGACTCGGGCGGTTGTTCGCTGTCCTCGAGCGCGCGCAAGAGAAGGCAAGTCCAGGGCTCAACACCACCATCCGAG
The DNA here is from genome assembly GCA_025355255.1 of Chloroflexota bacterium. Lineage (GTDB taxonomy): Bacteria > Chloroflexota > Limnocylindria > Limnocylindrales > CSP1-4 > CAIXZV01. The sequence continues at coordinate 2,404 of JANYAA010000248.1, forward strand.
AGCGCTACTACGGTGCCGCGTCGTCCACGCCAATCGCCGTCTTCCCACGCCTGCTCAGTCTCAAGAATCATCATCTGGCCAAGATCGACTCGACCGGCATGCGGATGTGGCTGGAGCGTCTGATCGGCGAGATCGTCGATGGCATTCCCGCGATCCCCGCTCATCTGTCGCTCGAGCAGCAGGGGGCGTTCGCAATCGGCTACTACCACCAGCGACAGGACTTCTACGCCAAGCACACAGCCGACAATGCGGAGGAGAACTGAGATGACGGTCCTGGAGCGCCGCTACGACTTCGTGCTGCTGTTTGATGTCCGGGACGGAAACCCCAACGGGGATCCGGATGCGGGCAACATGCCCCGCGTGGACGCGGTTTCGGGCCACGGCATCGTCACGGACGTCAGCCTCAAGCGGAAGATCCGAAACTACGTCGGTCTGGCCAAGACGGAGGAGCCGCCGTACGACATCTATGTCAAGGAGCACGGCGTTCTGGAGGCCCTCCATCGCAAGGCGTACCTCGCTACGGGCAGTGGCGCGGTGCTGGACGACAAGAAGGAGGGCAAGCGAACGGGTGGCGAGGCCGTTGCCAAGGCACGGGCATGGATGTGCCAGAACTTCTACGACGTGCGGACGTTCGGAGCCGTCATGTCCACGGGCGTGAACTGCGGCCAAGTCCGGGGTCCGGCGCAACTCACGTTTGGGCGCTCGATCGAGCCGATCACCAGCCTCGAGTACGCGATAACCCGGATGGCTGTCGCAACCCAGAAGGAGGCGGATGATCAAGGGGGCGACAACCGCACGATGGGCCGCAAGTCCACTGTCCCGTATGGCCTGTATCGGAGCCACGGCTTCGTGTCCGCGTTCCTCGCCAAGCAGACCGGCTTCAGCGAGGATGACCTAGAGCTCCTGTGGCAGGCCCTGACCGCAATGTTCGACCACGATCGCTCGGCGGCTCGTGGCGAGATGGCCACCCGGGGTCTGTACGTCTTCGAGCACGACTCCGCACTTGGCAATGCGCCCGCGTACGCCCTGTTCGATCGCCTGACAGTGAACCGCGCCGACGGCTCCACAGACGCGGCGCGAGGCTTCGGCGACTACGACGTTCGCTTTGATGGTCAGAGTGTGGCCATCGGGGCAGCGATCAGCGCCAAGACCGGGGTCACCATGCGCCGGCTCGCCTGAGCGCAGCGAGGATGGAGATTGGTGGGGATCAGGAGCGCATCCTGGTCCCCATCTCTGCCCTGGAGCACTGGAGCTACTGCCCACGGCAGTGCACCCTGATCCACCTTGAGCAAACGTTCGGCGAGAACCTGTACACGATTCGGGGGCGTCTGGCGCACGAGCGCGTTGACTCGGGCGAGGGCGACGTGGAGGCGGGGGTGACAGCCCTCCGTGCCCTGCCGCTGTTCTCGGACCGGCTTGGCTTGATCGGCAAGGCGGACCTGGTCGAGATGCGCGCAACCGGCCCCTATCCAGTGGAGTACAAGGTCGGCCCGCCCGTTCCGCCGCACGCCGACATTCAGGCGTGCGGGCAAGCCCTGTGCCTGGAGGAGATGACCGGCCAGCCGGTGCCGCGCGGAGCGATCTACCACGTGGCGACCCGCCGTAGGCGGGAGATCGAGTTTGACGCGGCGCTGCGTGCGTCGGTTGTCGCCTTCGCCGGGGCAATCCGCGAGATGCTGGAGGGAACCACCTTGCCGCAAGTTGTCGCTGACGCCCGGTGCCGCTCGTGCTCACTCGCCGACTCTTGCCAACCCGGCGTCATTCGCAATGCGTCTGGGCGGAGGGCGCTGGATCGCGAATTGT
>JANYAA010000087.1 GCA_025355255.1 Chloroflexota bacterium
TCTTGGTGTTCATGGCCTCTGCGATGCTGTCGCGCATGGCCACGGCGCCCAGCGGCAGGTAGGACGACGTGAGGCCCTTGGCCATCGTCATGAGGTCTGGCACCACGTTCCAGTGGTCAACGGCAAACCACTTGCCCGTGCGGCCGAAGCCCGCCATCACCTCGTCGGCCACCATCACGATGCCGTACTTGTCGCACAGGTCGCGGACGCCCTGGAGGTAGCCATCGGGCGGAATGAGGATGCCGTTGGTGCCCACGACCGTCTCAAGGAAGATCGCAGCGATCGTCTGGGCGCCCTCGTACTTGATCACGTCCTCGAGGCCGTTGAGCGCCTCGGCCGCGCTGCGCGGCTCCTTCTCGCCCCAGCGGTGGGTGTCCGGGTAGCGGACCACACCGACGATGCCGGGCTCGTTGGCCCAGCGGCGGTAGTCGCCTGTCAGGGTCATCGCGCCGGCGGTGGCGCCGTGGTAGGCGCGGTAGCGGGCGAGGAGCTTGTGCTTGCCCGTGTAGTGGCGGGCGAGCTTGATGGCGTTCTCCACCGCCTCGGCGCCGCCAAGGGTGAAGAACACCTTGTTCATGTCGCCCGGCAGGATCTGCGCCATCTTCTGGCCCAGCCGCGCGCGGATCTCCGTGGCGAACGCCGGCTGCACAAACTGCAGCTTGGCCGCCTGCTCGGCGATCGCGTCGGTGACGCGCTTGTCGCCGTGGCCGATGTTGACCGACATCAGCTGGCTGTTGAAGTCGATGATCCGCTTGCCCTCGGGGGTCCACATGTAGACGCCCTTGGCATGGTCGATGGCGATCGGGTCAAGCTGTCCCTGGACCGACCACGAGAAGAGGGTGTGCGCGCGGGAGAGCCTGACGATCTCCTCGCTGCTCATCGCGGGTTCGGTGCTGTTGCTCATGAATCCTCCAGTCGGGCGGCGGCGATTCGGCCTGCCCGTGCGGTGCGTCAAAGCGGCGCGTGTCAGCGGCGTGACCACCATTACAGCACAGCGCCGGATCCCGCTGGCGGGCCTTCCGGCGGGCTGACAGGGCGATCTCGCATCCCACCCCACGGCCTGCGTGGCAGCCAGAAATGGACGGGATCCGGCCGCGGCCAGCTGCCACTAGGCGACCTGCGTTCGGGCTCGCACGGCGGGCCAACCGCGACCAAACCCGCGGCGTATGCTCTGGATCTTCACCGCCGCGGGCACGTATGACCCGCGGGGCGCCGACTCGGACGGACCACCCAACCGGTTGTCGGCTCAAGAGCTTAAGGAGGCTGTTCGCGATGCCCCGTATCGTCCGTGGTGCGCTCCTGCAGGCAACCTGGACCGGCGACAAGGAATCGATGATCCAGAAGCACGAGGGCTACGCGCACGAGGCGAAGAAGCAGGGCGCCCAGGTCATGCTCTTCCAAGAGCTGTTCTATGGGCCCTACTTCTGCCAGGTGCAGGAGCCGCAGTACTACTCCTACACAGAGTTGATCCCGGATGGGCCAACCACCCAGCGCATGCAGTCGCTGGCCAAGGAGTTGGGCATGGTCCTCGTCGTGCCGATGTACGAGGAGGACTCCCACACGTCGGGCATCTACTACAACACCGCTGCGGTGATCGATGCCGACGGGAAGTTTCTCGGCAAGTACCGCAAGACCCACATCCCGCACGTCAAGGGGTTCTGGGAGAAGTACTACTTCCGCCCCGGCAACCTGGGCTACCCCGTCTTCGAGACCGCCGTGGGACGTGTCGGCGTCTACATCTGCTACGACCGCCACTTCCCGGAGGGCGCCCGCGCCTTGGGCCTCAACGGCGCTGAGATGGTGTTCATCCCCAGCGCCACAAGCCGTGGCCTGTCCGAGTACCTCTGGCGCATCGAGCAGGTGAGCCACGCTGTCGCCAATGGCTACTTCGTCGGCACGATCAACCGGGTTGGCATCGAGGCCGAGATCGGCGACGACGACTTTTACGGGCAGAGCTACTTCTGCAACCCGCGAGGCCAGTTCATCGGCGGCGTCGGCTCCGCGCATGACGAGGAGCTGATCATCCGCGAGATGGACCTCTCGATGGTCGAGGAAGTCCGCCAGACCTGGCAGTTCTACCGCGATCGCCGTCCCGACCAGTACGGCGACCTCATCAAGCCGTAACCGCAGCGGCAGCAGTCCGGCAGGCCCCGCGTCTTCCGGACTGCGCTGATTCTCGGCTACCCAGCCGCTCGAATCTCCCGGTCGTCCCCGGGCGGAGGGTCACGATGCAGTTCGGGTTCACACTCAAGCCTGAGCACTCGGTCAAGCGCTCGATTGCCCTGACCAGGCAGGCTGAGGCGGCGGGCTTCAGCTTTGGCTGGCTGTTTGACAGCCACGTCCTGTGGCGCGACCCGTACCCGCTCCTCACGCTGATGGCGCAGGCCACCACGACGATGCGCCTCGGCACCTGCGTCACCAACCCCGCCACACGTGAGCCGTCTGTCACCGCGTCCACGCTGGCGGTCCTCCAGGAGCTCTCCGGCGGGCGCATGGACCTCGGCATCGGCCGCGGCGATTCGGCCCGGCGTGTGCTGGGCAAGGCGCCCACGACCATGAAGGACCTCGAGCAGGCGGTCCACGTCATCCGGGCGCTGGCCGAAGGCCGGGCGATCGAGTTCGAGGGCACGATGCTGGAGCTGTCCTGGGCGGCCGAGCACCGGCTCCCCGTATGGATTGCCGGGTACGGACCCGTGGCGCTCAAGCTCACTGGGCGGATCGCCGACGGCGCGATGCTCCAGATTGGCGACCCGGACCTGGTCCGCTGGTTTGTCTCTCAGGTCCGCACATCGGCAGCCGAGGCCGGACGAGACCCCAACGCCGTGTCCGTCATGGCCGCGGCGCCGGCGCATGTGGGCGATCTCGCCGATGGGCGTGACCGCACCCGCTGGTTCCCGGCCCTGGTGAGCAACCACGTCGTGGATCTCGTGAACAAGTACCCGCGCGAGGACCTGCCGCCGGAGCTCACGGCGTACGTGCGGGACCGTGAGGGCTACGACTACCTGCACCACGCCGAGGTGGGCTCCAGCAACGCGTCGTTTGTCACCGACGCGATCGTGGACCGCTTCTGCGTCCTGGGCTCCGTGGACCAGCACGTCACGCGTCTGCGCGATCTGGCGGCGGCCGGCGTGGACCAGTTCAACCTCTACCTGATGAACGGGCACGAGGAGGAGCAGCTCGAGGTCTACGGGCGGGAGATCATCCCCGCGCTGCGCGACGTGGCGCCGGCGCGCTCCTAGCTCGCGGGAGCGGCGCTGCGGTGCCCCGGCAGCCCCCCGACATCGGCGGTCGACAAGACCATCGGCGGCGAGATCCGCCGGAAGTCCTGTCGCGAATTGGCCGTGTCGGGCCGACACTTGGAGTCCCTGGAGGACCCCCCTTGCACAACCGCCTGCGCCGCACCCGACGCGACCCGAATTGGGAGATGGACGGCCCTGCCGCGCGTCGTGAGCACCTGCAGTCGCGCTTGATGAGCATGATCGCGTTGAGCTACTCCTTCGTCGCCGTCTCGGTCGCGGCTATCGCCTGGGGCGTCCAACTGGGTCTGGCCCACGTTCCGGGCATCGGGCTGCTGATCGTCCGCTGATCCCTGGGGGGGACGCGCAGGAGCGTCCCTCGAGAACACGTCCACAGGACTAGGATGGCCGCAGACGACCATGCCCTGCGGCAGACTCCGCCGCGGGTCCATCAGCGCGAGGAGGCTTGATGCGCACCCTGTTCGCCAACGGCACGATTGTGACGGCCGACGGCTCGTACCCCGGGGACGTCCTCGTTGACGGCGAGGCGATTGTGCAGATCGGCACGGACCTGGCCGCCGCCGGCGTCACGGCAGACGAGGTGATCGACGCCACGGGCAAGTGGCTCATCCCTGGCGCCATCGATGCCCACACGCACATGAAGCTGCCCTTTGGCGGCACATTCGCCAAGGACGACTTCGAGACCGGCACCCGAGCGGCGGCGTTTGGCGGCACCACCACCATCGTGGACTTTGCGGTCCAGTCCAAGGGCAAGTCCCTGCGCGAGGGCCTGGACACCTGGATGGCCATGGCCGACGGCATGGCCTTCACGGACTACGGCTTCCACATGATCATGAGCGATGTCAACGACAGCTCGCTCGCCGAGATGGACGCGCTTGTTGACGAGGGCATCCCGGACTTCAAGCTCTTCACCGCCTACCCGGGCGTCTTCTACTCGCCGGATGATCACATCTTCCGGGCGATGCAGCAGACCACCAAGAACGGCGGTCTGATCATGATGCACGCCGAGAACGGCCCTGTTATCGACAAGGTGGCCGCCGATCTCGTGGCCGAGGGCAAGACCGACCCGTACTACCACGGCCTGGCGCGCTACCCGGTCTTCGAGGGCGAGG
>JANYAA010000329.1 GCA_025355255.1 Chloroflexota bacterium
CGCCATCGCCGCGATGCGCGCAATCGGCTCGGCCAGCGACCCGCTCACGGGCTCCAGCTCGTACCGGACGCGTACGATCGGCTTGCCCACGTGCAGGACGCGGGTGATGTCGATGCGCATCGCGGCGATGGCGCGCCAGGAGACCGTCGGCACTCGCTGACCTGCACCGCCGCTGGCGTCCGCCCGCGCGGGCCATCTCGCCCGCCCGGTCCCAAACCGGACGGGCGCCAGCGGTCGCCGTTTGCGACGAACGGCAGGCGAGCCCGGTTGGCCGGCAGGGCCACGATGACCGGGCGAAGGAGACGCCATGCACGGAACCATCCGCACCCGCCCCGCCCCCTCACTCATCCCGGCGCCCACGCCCGCGGAGCGCCACAACGCCGCCATCTGGATTGAGCCCGGCCGAGCACTTGTGGTCCGGGAGCTTGACGGGGGCGGCACGGACACGCTCGAAGTGGGCATTCCATCGCTGCCGGCCGTCGTTCCGCCGGCTCTGGCGGCTGTCGCCCACCACGTGGGCAACGCCGCCCGCGTGCTCGTCATCGGTCCGGCCGACCTCCGGACGGCGCTTGAGCGCGAGATCGTCGCCATCGGCCATCGGCCCGATGCCATCCGCGATGGTGCCGCAGATGGACCCGCGGACCGCGAGGTGCTGCTTGCGAAGCTCCGCAGGCTCGTCTGAGACCGCTGGAGCGGCAGGGGGTGGCCGGGCCGTACGGCCCGCCGCGGTACGGGCAGCCGCCCAGCCTCCCGGCGACTGACGGCACTCGCCGGAACAGCCTCGCCCGGGTGACCATGGCTCGAGTGACCTGGTCCCCTCAGGCTCTCATCGCGTCTCAGACAGATGGAGCGGACGGCTCTGGCCATCCGGATCGATATGGACGCATTGCACACGGCAATTGACCCGAGGGGAGGGACCCGCATGCACCCGCTGTCGCCCCCGTCGGTGCGCCTGTTCGTCTGCGGCACGGCCGATCGTGGGGATGACGGCGCCGCGTTGAGCGCCGTTGCGACGCTCCTGCCGACGCTCCCGTCCGCGCTGCTGGAGCGGCTCGAAGTGCGCCGCTGCGGCCACCTCCGCGCCGAAGACATTCTGGGGATGCCCGCGGGCGAATTCGCCGTTGTCATTGATGCCGCCGCCGGCGTGGCGCCAGGCCATGTGGTTGCCGTCCCCATCCGGACGCTGGGTGACATCGAGGGCGGACCGATGCCGCGCTCCTTCCAGGAGTCTGGCCTAGAGGCGACGTTCGCCGCGGCACATGCTGCCACGCCCGAAACGATGCCCGACGGGGTCTTCGTCGGGATCGGCGGCCGCCGGTTTGGCTACGGGCGCCCGCTGTCGCGCTCGGTGCGGCTCGCGATGCGCTCGTTCCAGCAGGTGATCGCGACTGAGCTCGCCCGCCTCGCGAATGTGCCCGGGGGCCCCGCCGTCAAGTAGTTCGCGACGCGGCAGCCAGTCAGGCGATGACTTGCTCCAGCCCCGTCTCGTAGCCTGCGTCAAACGCGGCGATGTCCGCGGCCATCATGTCGGCATGCTTGGCGCCCAACACGATCGCCAGCGCCTCGTGCACGGCATCGCGGGCCACCAGCCGGCGCCGGCCGATCATCGCGCCCAGCGCCACCACCGAGACCAGCTTGTCGTCGCCCGCGCGGCGTGCGACCGCCGTGCAGGGAACCTCCAGGATCTCGAGATCCGAGCGGGTGGGCTCAGCTTCAATCAGGGTTGTGTTGACCACCAGCAGACCGCCCGGCGCCACCAGCGGCTCGTACTTGTGGAGCGACGGAGGGTTGAGCACCACCACGTGGTCCGCCCGGTCCACCACCGGCGAGCCGATCAGGTCATCCGCGATGATGACCGTGCACGACGCGGTCCCGCCACGCATCTCGGGACCGTAGGAGGGGATCCAGAGGACCTCGCGGCCCTCCAGGAGCCCGGCCTCAGCCAGAACCTTGCCCGCGAACAGGATCCCCTGACCGCCAAAGCCCGCGATGATCGTCGAGCGCTCCATCGTCAAGCCTCCGGCGCCGAGGGCGCCGAGGGGGCCGCGTGGGCCGCGTGGCTGGCAGCAGCTTTCGCGGCCTCCATCGTGATCGGCATCCCAGGCGCCACTCCTTTGGCGCGGTCCACCCATGTCCCCAGCGGATACGCGGCGGTCACTTCGGTGGCCAAGTGCTCCATCGCCTCCGACGGCGTCATGCCCCAGCCCACAGGGCACGTTGACAAGACCTCCACAAGCGAGAAGCCGTGGCCTTCAAGCTGCACCTCGAAGGCTCGCTTGATGGCGGCCTTCGCCTTGCCGACGGACACCGGATCCGCCACCGAGACACGTGCGGCGTACGCCACACCGGGCAGCAGCGAGAGCATCTCGGTGACCGGGAGCGGGTAGCCCGTTGTTGCGGGGTTGCGCCCAAGGGGGCTCGACGTGGTGCGCTGGCCGAGTAGCGTGGTGGGG
>JANYAA010000374.1 GCA_025355255.1 Chloroflexota bacterium
CCGATGAACCAGCGGACGACGGTGCCGCCGTTGGGGCCGGGCCCGGCCGGGATTGGGGCAGGCGTGACGATGAGCGGGGTAGCGGTCGGCGCCGTGGTCGGCGCCGTGGTCGCCGGTGCTGTGGTCGCTTGTGCCTGCGACGGGGCGGGTGTCGCTGACGATCCGCATGCGCCGACGACGATCGCCGCCGCTGCGAGCGCCGTTACGAGGCGCGTGGTCTTGGCCATTTCGGTTCTCTCCTCCGATGCTGTGCCGGTTGTCCGCCGTCGATCTGACGGCGGTGTGGAGTGCGCAATCAGGTCCGCGGCCCACCTCCCACGGTTGACTGACGGATGACGAGTTCGGTCGGCAGCAGCACGCGGCGCGGCGACCGTGATCGGTCTTCGATGAGCTCGAACAGATTCCGCACGGCTTCCGCACCCTGTTCGCGGACGCCCTGGCGGACCGTGGTCAGCGGAGGGTCGAGTCGCGCGGCGAACTCGAGGTCGTCAAAGCCGGCGAGGGCGACGTCCTCGGGGACGCGGAGACCCCGCGCCCGGATGGTCTCGAGCGCGCCGAGCGCCATCGCGTCGTTCGCGCAGAAGATGGCGTCCACGCCGCGGTCAAGCAGCGATGCGGCACCCGTGACGCCCGTGGGGGTATTGAAGTCGCCCTCGACGATGGTGTCCGCGACGCTCAGGCCAGCCCGCTTCATTGCCTGGCGGTAACCCGCGAGGCGATCGGCCGCCGCCACGTTGCGCGGCATGCCGGTGATGTAGCCGATTCGGCTGCGGCCAATGGAGATGAGGTGCGTCGTCATGGCGTCCGCCGCGTGGACCCCGTCGACGTCGACGTAGCTCGCGGTCCGGTCCGCCTTGCGGTGTCCGACCAGCACGGTCGGCAGCTCCGACGCCAAGAGCCCATCGACGAGCGGGTCGTCAAGGCTGTTGGCAGTGACCACGACGCCATCGACAAGACCCATCGAGAGGATCGTGCCGAGCGTGTCCTCCTTTGACCGGTTGCCCAGCCACAGCATCATGCCCGCCGACCGGTCGGCGAGGGCGCTGCTCATCCCCTGCAGCAGTTGGCTGAAGTACGGATCCTGGAAGAGGAGATGCGGATCGATGTGCATGACCACGCCCACGACGTTTGACCGGCCGGAGGCCAACGACCTAGCGGCGAGGTTGGGGCGGTAGTTGGTCTCGCCCAGCACGGCCTCAACCCGGCTTCGGGTCTTCGCTGAGACACTCCCGCCGTTGAGCACGCGCGACACGGTTGCACGAGAGACACCGCTCAGCACCGCAAGCTCGTCGATCGTTCTGGCCAAGGCGCAATGAACCTCGTTCAGCTCTGGATGCGACCAGAAATTGGGAGCGCTTCCAAAACCTAGGACCACAGCGCGCGGTTGTCAAGCCCGTTTTCTGCGTGGATGCGTGCGAACGGCGTCGCAGGGTGGTGGGTTTCTGAGGCGGGGGCGTGCTCAGAGCATGAGAGCGCTTACAGGATTGCGCGAACTTGGTGCGCGACAACCTCTGCCACAACGCCCATGAACGCCTCGACGTCGACTGCTGCGCTGCCACCTGCGATCGGTGGCACGAGGTTCCCGTCGATCTCGGTCCCGTTCACCCGAAGGCGCGTCACCCGCGCCTCCGCCCCCTCCGCTGGAGCGCCCGGGTGCACCGTGATGCGATAGGTGACGCCGCGGAATCGGCGGACGATCCGCATTGGCGCCGCCGAGGCTGGCAGGCGGGGGTCAATCCGCAGACCGTCAAACTCGGGCCGGATCCCGACAAGCCATTGCGTGGCCGCCACATAGTTCCAAGCCGCGGTGCCCGTCAGCCAGGAGTTCTTTGCCTCGCCGTGCGTGGGCGCATCACGGCCGGCGATCATCTGCGCGTAGACGTACGGCTCGCACCGGTGGATCTCGGAGATCTCCTCGCGGACCGACGGGTTAATGCGGAGGTAGTAGTCGAGGGCGCCTTCGGGGTTCCCGGCCATCAGCTCGGCGATCATCAGCCACGGGTTGGTGTGACAGAAGACCCCGCCGTTCTCCTTGTACCCGGGCGGATACGAGGTGATCTCGCCCAGCCGCGGTTGGTAGCCGGTGAACGCCGGCTGGACTAGGACGATCCCGTGCGGCGTCGCCAGTTGCTCACGGACCGACCCGAGCGCAACTGCGGCCCGACCGTCATCCAGCCCGATCCCGGCCATGACGCAGATGCCCTGTGGCTCGACGAAGATCCTGCCCTCAACATCGTGTGCTGAACCGACCGGGTCCCCGAAGTAGTCGTATGCGCGCCGGAACCACTCCCCGTCCCAGCCGTGCGCCTTGACCGCCCCCACCATTGCAGCCATCGCGTCGCGGAGGCGGGTGGCCTCATCCGTTTTGCCTCGGTGGTCTGCGAGGTCAGCCAGCCCTCCGGCCGCGAGCACGAACAGCCCCGCGATGAACACCGACTCAGCGACACCGCCTGTTCGGTTCTCCGTTGTCTGGAACGACTCGCCGGGCGTGGTGGAGAAGCAGTTGAGGTTCAGGCAGTCATTCCAGTCGGCCCGACCGATCAGCGGCAGCCCATGCGGCCCCAGCCGGTTGAGGGTGTAGTCCACGGATCGCCGGAGGTGGTCCTCGAGCGGGCGCTCGCTGCCCGGCGCGTTGTCGTATGGGATGGGCTCCTCAAGGATCGCGAAATCACCCGTTTCACGCACATACGCGGTGGCTGCGAGGACAAGCCACGCCGGATCGTCGTTGAACCCGGAACCAACTTGATCGTTGCCGCGCTTGGTGAGAGGCTGGTACTGGTGATAGGCGCCGCCGGTCGGGAGCTGCGTGGCCGCAATGTCGAGAATCCGCTCGCGCGCCCGCTCCGGCGCCATGTGGACGAAGCCCAGCAGGTCCTGGTTCGAGTCGCGGAACCCCATGCCTCTGCCAATCCCGGATTCGAACAGGGAGGCGGACCGCGAAAGGTTGAAGGTGACCATGCACTGGTAGGCGTTCCAGATGTTCACCATTCGGTCGAGGTGCACGTTGCCGGTCTCGATCTGGAGCGCCCCGAGACGCTCGGCCCACGAGTCGCAGAGGGCTTGGAATGCCAGATCGCCCGCTGCTGGCTCGAGGTTGTGCGCGATGATCGGCCGGACCCGCCGCTTGTCGAGAGTGCCGGAGCCCGGCGGGTTGAACTTGGCGTCCGGCGGGTTCTCGGCAAAGCCGAGGACGAACGTTACGTCGCGCG
>JANYAA010000384.1 GCA_025355255.1 Chloroflexota bacterium
CGCGCGACGCTGGCGGCCGAGAATCCGGAGGCCGTCCAGGCGCTGCTGGACAACGCTGCCAAAGTTCGCGACGGGATTGCCGAGACGATCCGCACGGCGGAGCTGGAACGCGCAGGCGCTCGGGCGAGGCTGGTGGACCGCGGCGAAGCCGGTCTTGCCGAGCGGCGCGACGCCCTTCTCACGGCCCGCGACGCCGTGGCTCGGGAGCGTGAGGTTTACGACCGCGCCGCCGTCGCCCGACGTCTGCTGCTCGAGACCCTCAAGGCGGCCCGCGACGAGGCGCACCTCGCCTACATCGGGCCGCTTCGGGAGCGCGTGGAGGCGCTTGGACGGATCGTCTTTGGACCAACGCTCGAGGTGGCGATCGGCGACACGCTCCAGGTGCAGCGCCGCACGCTCAACGGCACGACACTCCCGTTCGAGAGCCTCAGCGTCGGTGCCCGCGAGCAGCTTGGGATCATCACGCGCTTGGCATGCGCCATGATCGTCTCGTCCGAGGGCGGTGTCCCTGTCCTGCTTGACGACGGTTTAGGCTGGTCCGACAAAGACCGTCTGGAGGCGATGGGCGCTGTGCTCAAGGTGGCTGGCGAGGCGTGCCAGGTGATCGTGCTCACCTGCTACCCAGACCGCTACCGATCCGTCGGCGGCGCCCACGTGGTCAGGCTGGGGTAGAGCGGCTAACGGACACCCGTTGAGGTTGCCGAGTCGCTCAAGCCCGCGCAAGCTCTGGCAGCAACGTTAACCTCGCGTTGGCCGAGCCCGTCAGCAACCTTCGCGCGGACCATGCATCCTTACGCGATGCGCCCCGTGTCCACCCCTAACGCTTGTCCGCAGGCTCGATGCTGACCGCTGTCTTCGCCGAGCCTGACCTCCGCCGCATCCAGTTGGCCTCGGCCATCTCCACGACCGCACGGTGGTCCTATCTGGTCGCGCTGCTGGGCGTCGTGAGCGTCGCCGAACCCAGCGTGGCTGCGATCGCGGCATGACGGGCGACCCGCACCTGCGCGACCCGGGCGCCGAGGCCTGCCCCAGCTGCGGCCAGACAACCCCGTCGCGGTTCCGCCGATGCGGTTCCTGCGGCACAGAGCTGCGGCCTGACCTCGCCCGCGAGCTGCGCCGGCGCGTGACGGTGTACTTCTCGGACCTTGCGGGCTCCACCAAGCTTGGCGAGCGGCTGGACTCCGAGGCGCTCTACGAGGTGCTGTCGCGCTACTTCGAGGCGATGCGCGCCCCGATCGAGCGGCATGGCGGCACCATCGAAAAGCTCATCGGCGATGCCATCGTGGCTGTGTTTGGCCTGCCTGTGCTGCACGACGACGACGCGCTCCGGGCGCTCCACGCCGCAGCCGAATGCCAGACAGCGCTCGTGACGCTCAACATCGATCTGGAGCGGATCTACGGCGTGCGCCTGATCAATCGCACCGGGCTTGCGACGGGTGAGGTGGTGGTGGGCCTGCCCGGCCCGGGCGAGCACGTGCTCACGGGCGACGTGCTGCGGATCGCGGCGGAGCTGGAGGCAGCCGCGCCGCCGATGGGCGTGCTGGCGGCCGGCGTGACGATCCGGACCGTGGGCGGCAGCGCCGTTGCGGCCGTCCAGCCGGCGGTGGAGCAGCCCGGCGCCCACGGTCGGGCCGACCTGTCGGACGCGTGGGAGGTGGTCCATCCCGAGGTGCTGGCGAAGTCAGCCGCAGTGCCGGCGGCTGTGGCGTCGCCCGGCGGCGGTGAGGAGCCGTGTCCCAACTGCGGTGAGGCCAACCCCGCCAGCTTCGCCGTCTGCGGGACGTGCGGCGCCAGGCTCCACGAGGAGCAGGCCGTCTCCGAGTCGCGCAAGACCGTCACGATCGTCTTTGCGGACCTGCGCCCAGTCGCCCTCGATGGCGAGCCGCTGCCCGCCGACCGTGTCCGCGAGGTGGTCAGCCGCGGGTTCACCGCCGCGCGCTCGGTGGTGGAGCGCCATGGCGGGCGTGCGGAGAAGTTCATCGGCGACGCGCTGGTCGCCGTGTTTGGCCTGCCGGTCCTCCATGAGGACGATGCCCTGCGCGCGGTTCGGGCGTCACTGGACATCCACGCCGCGGTTGCGGACCTCAACGCCGACGCGCGCGGCGAGGGGGTGGCGCTGACCGCCCGGATCGGCGTCAACACCGGCGTCGCCGTCTCTGGCCACGCCACCAAGGGGCTGCACCTGGTCACCGGCGATGCTGTGAATACCGCGGCACGCCTCGAGCAGGCGGCGCCTGACGGCGGGGTCTACCTGGGCGACAGCACGTACCAGCTGGTGCGCGACGCGGTGGACGCCGCTGACTCCATTTCCCTGCAGGTCAAGGGCAAGGCGGAGCCCGTCGTCGCCCATCCGCTGCGGGCGGTCACGGCCCGGGAAGGCCGCAGTCGCCGCCATAGTGCGCCGCTGGAGGGCCGCGAAGCCGACCTGGCCGAGCTCCGCAACGTCCTCCGCGACGTCGTCATCGGCGCCATGCCGGATCTCGTCACGATCATCGGCGACGCCGGCATCGGCAAATCCCGGCTGGTCCGGGAGTTTGAGGCGCAGGTGGGCCACGGCGTGCAGGTCTTGCGCGGCCGCTGCCCCGCGTATGGCGGCACCACGTTTCGGCCCATCGTGGAGATGGTTCGCTCCGTCGCGCATATCCGTGACGACGATACGCCGGAGCGTGCCCGCCGACGGATTGACGCCATCGTCCCAGACCCGCGCATCGCGGATCGCCTGGCCGTCATCGCTGGTCTGTCGGACACCGCATATCCGCTTGCCGAGCTCTCATGGGGTGTCCGGCGCCTCGTCGAGGTGCTGGCCGAGTGGGGGCCGCTCCTGCTGGTTGTGGACGGGCTGCAGTGGGCGGAACCCGCGCTGCTGGACCTGCTGGAGCACCTGGTCACGGCCACCGCAGACATCCCTGTGCTGCTGGTTGGCCTCGCGCGCAACGAGCTTCTGGAGGCACGTCCGGACTGGGCGCCTGGGAGTGGCCGGCGCATTGCGCTGGCGCCGCTCGACGATGCCGCGTCCGGCCGGATTGTTGACGACCTGCTTGACGGCGCGGCGGATCTGGGGAAGCTTCGCCAACGGCTGATCGCCGCTGGCCACGGCAACCCGCTGTTTATCGAGCAGCTGGTCACCATGCTTCGCGAGAACAGCTCCCTGCGCCAGGAAAGCGGCCGATGGGTGCCAGCGGCGGCGGCCACGGAGCTCGCCCTGCCGCCGTCGATTGGCGCGCTGCTGGCCGCACGCGTGGATGCCCTGCCGCGCGACGAGCGGGCGATCATGGAGCGCGCGGCCGTCGTGGGCTACGCGTTTGAGCGTGAGGCGGTGATTGCGCTGAGCGAGGTGCTGCTGCGCGATGCGGTGGAGCCCGGTCTGGCGGCGTTGGCCAACCGCGGGCTCGTCCGGCCGGATCCGGACTTGCCGCCTGACGCCGGTGCCTATCGCTTCCACAACCAGCTGATCCGCGACGCGGCCTATCAGGGGTTGCTCAAGCGCTCGCGGGTGTCACTGCATGAGCGCTACGTCGCCTGGTCCGACATGGCTGCCAACGAGCGCGGCCGACGACGCGAGTTTGACGAGGTCTTGGGCTACCACCTTGAGCAGGCCTATCGGTACCGGCTGGAGTTTGGCCCCCCGGACGCCGCCGCCATCGTGGTGGGCCGCGACGGCGCCCGGCGTCTGGCCACCGGCGGCCGCCGCTCGTTCCGCCGGGGCGACATGACCGGCGCCGCTGGCCTGTTAAGCCGTGCCACGGCGCTGCTGGCGGAGCGGGACCCGGATCGGCTGGTGCTGCTGCCGGAGCTTGCGGAGGCGAACCTCGAGTCTGGCGAGTTTGAGCGCTGCGACGCCGTGCTCATCGATGCGCTGGCCGCATCGGCGGCTGCGGGCGACGAGGGTCTTGCTGCGCACGCAAGCCTTGTCGGGGTGCTGCTGCGCTTCTACCAGGGCACAGACGGCGAGGGATGGAGCGGGCGGGCGACGGCCGCTGCGGAACACGCCATTGAGGTGTTCAACCGGCGGGGCGACGAGGCGGGGCTGACGCGTGCGTGGCGCGTCCTGTTTGGCGTCAACGGCACGGCGTGCCGCTACGGCGCTGCGGCGCAGGCTGCGACGCAGATCTTGGACCACGCCGCCCGCGCCGGCGATCCGCGTCAGGAGTCCCGCGGCGCAAGCGCCTACGCGCAGGCCTCGCTCTTTGGCCCAACGCCCGTCCCGGAGGCGTTGGCGCGGTGCCGGTCCATCCTCCGCCGCGTGGAGGGCGACCGCCGGACCGAGGCGCTGGTCCTGCTGGCAATCGCCGAGCTTGAGGGGATGGCCGGCGCCTTCGCGGACGCCCGCGCAGATTACGCCACCGCGCGCTCGATGCTCCTGGAGCTTGGCGCCAGCGTCTACGCGTCGTCCACCTCGCAGACCGCGTGGCGGGTGGAGCTGCTGGCAGGCGCGCCCGACGAGGCGGAGCGGCTGCTGCGCGCGGACCACGAGGCGCTTGACGCGATGGGCGAACGCTACCTGCTCTCATCGCTGTCGGTGTTCCTTGGACGCGTGCTGCTGGAGCTGGGCCGCGTTGACGAGGCGGGCGTGATGGCCGCCCGGGCGCGCGAGCTGGCCGATGCCGACGACGTGGAGGCCCAGGCGCTCTGGCGCACGCTGGCGGCGCAGGTTGAAGCGCGCCGGGGTGCCGGCAAGGCCGCCGCAGACCTCGCGCGCGAGGCGCTCGTGGTGCTGGAGCCTGCGGACGCGCCCATCCTTCGGGCCGACGCGCTCGCGGCCCTCGCGGACGTGCTCGCCCTAACGGGCGCGGCCGAGGAAGAGGTCCGCCAGACCGTCGATGCGGCGCTTGCGCTGTTCGAGGCGAAGGGCGCCACGGCCGCCGCAGCGCATGTTCGCAGCAGCCTCGCGGCTAGCCGCTAGACAAGCTCGGCCGCCGTCTCGAGGAGCGGTCTGGCGAGATGGGCGGCTCCAAGGTTGAGCGCGTGGAGTCCGGAGGAGACCCGCTCGAGGTACGCCCAGTCCTGGATGGCCGCGCCCTCGATGCCTGTCGCGGCGGTCAGCACCGCCGCGTAGCTCGCCATGAGCGCCCGCGGATCCTCGGAGGTCTTCAGCTCTGGGCACCAGTCTCGCAGCGCCACACCGAGGTCGTAGCCGGGATCGCCGACGAACCCGTCGGGGTCAATGAACACAAACCCCGTTTCGGCCCCTGGACGGGGCACGGGTACACGGAGGACGTTGGCCGCCGCCGCATCGCCGTGCAGCATCACGCAGGCGGCGGGGTTGAAGGCCTCGGAGCGGCGGTTGGCGCCCGCGATCGCCTCGTCGCGCACCCTGGCGGGGCAGTCGGGCCCGAGCTTGCGCCAGAGCCGGTCAACGAGGTCGCGTAGCTCGGCCGCTTTGTCCACAGGCGCCGCCGCGGGGCCGGCCGCCGGGCGCGGAACCGTCCACGCCGCCACGGCGAGTTCGCCGATGATCACGAGCTGTTCCGGCGGCGAGAGGCCGCTGGCGCTGAGCGATGTGCCCAAAGCCTCCAGGAGCATGGCCCCGTGCGCAGCGTCGTGCGCCAGCAGGCGAACGTAGCCGCGGCCAGCAGCGCGCTCAAGCATGCCGATCTCATCCCGATGCGCCGGATCGGGGACGCCCACCTTGAGCACGACCCGCACCCCGCCCGCGGTTCGCCCAAACGCGACGAACGCGGCCGTTCCCCCCGCCAGCGACCGGTCCAGCGTCACCCGCCAGCACGCCTCAAGTTCGGCAACGACCGCGGGCAGGTCCTTAAGCCAGCGGCGCCCCTGATCCCCGAGCGACTCCGTGCGCAACCGGACGATGGGCGAAACCATGTCGAGCCCAGGCTGCTAGAACCCCTTGATCGACCCGTTCGCCGGCGATTCGAGGACGGCAGTCCAGTTGCCCGCCTCGTCGTGGGTCAGCGAGACCCAGCAGAGCCCGGTGATCTCGGCGCCGCAGTTGTACTGGTGGCGGAACCGGATCTGCTCGTAGGCGTTGGGGTTGCCCGGATAGCCGTCGAGGAAGTGGATGACGCCCTTGGGCCGCGCGTCGTCATGATCGTCGTCATCATCGGGCGGCAGCAGGTCAGCCGACCAGGTGATGGTCCAGGTGAGGCCGCCGGGGATGGGCGCGCCGCCGGCGACATGCGCCACGGAGAGCTGGCCGAAGCATGTGACCGTGGCGAGGCACAGGTTGGAGTCCGTGTTGCCGACGCTGGCGAACACGCCCTTCGGGAACGGAGCGCCCGAGCGGATGGTGGTGGACTGCGACTTCGACATGCCGCCGGTGCCCGCCGCGCCGCACAGCGGGCTGACGTCCTTGTTCGAGAGCGACAGCGACTTGCCGCCCAGAATGTATGAGCTGACGCCGCTGCATGACGGCTTGCCAACGGTGAGCTTGCTGTAGGTCATGAACAGGTCGTAGTCGCCGTCGTTGTGCGGCTCGAAGAACTTGACCGAGAACCACGGCTGGAACGTGCCGGGCGCGGAGGTGGCGACGACGATGCGCAAGGTCACGGACCGGCCGGCGGGCACCGTGCCGATGATGCACGCGAGGCCGTCATACAAGTCCGCCGCCAGCCCCGGCGTCGCGGACAGCGAGCAGGCAACCGGCAATGCGGCCGCGTTGTCGAGGATCTCGACGGCCTGGTAGTTGAGCCCGGCCGGCAGGCTCGGGATGCAGTCGCCCGTCCTCCAGGTGCAGAGGGCGCGGTCGCCGGAAACGGGGTACGCGGGCTTGGTGGGGATTGACTTACGCGGTACGCGTGTCGGCGCCTTGGTGCCCCCCTTGATCACGAGGTGGGTCAGCGGATCGGCGGTGATGTTCTTCACCACGATGTCTGTGACCGTGGAGCTGCCAGCCGTCACCGGCGAGAAGCTGTTCTGGCCGGCGATCGTCCGCGAAGCTGTCTTGTAGCCGCCGCCCGTGCCGTAGGGGTAGGCGAACGGCCAGCCGTCAGGCGAGGGGCACGCCGTGACCCCTGCAGGACACCGGGCGGACCCGAAGTACACGTCGCCGCGGATGGCCGCCGCGGTGGTGGGGACAGCGCCAAGCGCCGTGAGCGTGAAGATGCCGATGAGGACGGCCGCGAAGCGGACGCGAAGACGATGCACGTGCGAAACTCCTGCTTGTCCTTCCGCACCGCTGCCGCAAGCGCGTTCGGGACCTGCCCCGAGTTCCGAATAGTACCTTTGGCCTGCCTAAAGTCAACTTTCGGCCCCCAGCGCGTGGTGCGCCCGTGCGCCACCGCAGCCGGCCGATATCGAACCCAAATGGCTGTCAGGAGGACAGACGCCCGGTCCGCGCGATCTCCCCCAGGTGGCGGCCCGACGGCCGCACCGTGCGCGCCAGCGTCTCCCGATCCACGCCAATCAGCCCGAAGTGCGGCGCATAACCCCGCGCCCACTCGAAGTTGTCCAGCAGGCTCCAGTGGATGTACCCGCGGACCGGCACGCCGGCGTCGAGCTCCGCATGGATGGCGCGCAGGCCGCCGTCGATGAACTCGATGCGCTCCGCATCGTCGTCGGTAGCGATCCCGTGCTCGGTGACGATCAGCGGCTTGCCCGGCAGCAGCGCGGCGACACGCCTTATGGTCGCCCCCACGGCCTGCGGCCTGAACTCGTACCCCATCTGGGTCCGCCGGCGGCCTTCCGGCAGCGGCGGGTGGGGGTTCGTTGCCTCCTTGCGGAGCAGCGGCGGCACGGTCAGCGCGACCAGGGCCGGAACGCGCAAGGCGGCCCGCAACACCAGCGACTGCCACGCAGGCAGCACCACCGGCACACGCGTGTAGGTCTGAACGCCCACAAAGTCGTCATCGACCGCCGCTTCGAGGAACAGGTCCTCGTTGCGGCGCCGGATCCACAGCATGAGCGCTCGGCCGCCTTTGTCCGCCTCCCACTCCATCATGGAGTTGGTCAGCCCGGCGCTGGCCGCTGGATCCGCGTCCTTCACCGCTGGCAGCGTCAGCCGGTGCGCGGCCGCCAGGTTTGCCGCGGCGCGGTCCCAGGAGCGCATGTCGGTCTTCCCAGGCGGAAACCCCAGCGCCCCGAGATACCCGCCAAACGCCACGACACCTGGCTCGTTGAGGGTGCAGTACCAGCGGACGCGGCCCTTGAGCGCGCGGACAACACGAACGGCGTAGCGGGCCAGCAGCGCGGGTGCATCGGCTGCAAGCCAGCCGCCCTTGCGCGCGAGCCAGCGGGGGAGCGTGAAGTGGTACAGCGTGACCATCGGGATGAGGCCCGCCGCGAGGACCGCGTCGGTCACGGCCAGGTAGTGGTCAAGGGCGGCGCTGTCGAAGACGCCTTCCTCGGGTTCGATCCTCGCCCACTCCACCGAATAGCGAAACGTGGTGAGTCCAAGCCCGGCCGCCAGCGCGATGTCCTCCCGATAGCGGTGCCAGTGATCGCAGGCGAAGCTGGACGGCTCCGGGCAGTTGGTGCCGGGCCGCAGCTCCCAGTCCCACCAGTCGCT
>JANYAA010000388.1 GCA_025355255.1 Chloroflexota bacterium
CTACTCCAACGGGCGTTCGGTCAGCGCATCAAACGCGAGGCGACTCCAGGTCTCAAGGCTGTCCCGCAGCTCAGCCACCCGCTCTGTCGCCGCAAATGAGCCCTCGAGCTTGTCGGTCTCGCGGATGGCCGCGTGCCTGCCTGCGGCGTCCGCGGTGAAGACCAGGCCGATGTGGACTTGGCCCACAGCAGTCGTGTCGTCGTTGAGGAGTCCAAGCGGCTCGAAGTCCGGCACGAAGTCGGCCGCAACCTCCTCGCGCCACTCGCGGCGCAGGCCGCCGTGCACGTCGCCGTCACCAGGGTTCAGATGACCACCCACGCCGATGGACCAGAGGTTGTGGAGCCGGGCGTCGCCGCCGCCGCTGGTGCGGCGCATCAGGAACCAGCGCCCGCCGTCCCGCAGCACGAGGTACGGGATCACCTGCTTGAAGGACGGGTCCTCCTCGGCGTCAGCACGGCGCATGAAGCGCCCATGGCTGGCGACGAGGGCCAGCGCGTCTGCGAGGTCCGTCTTCCGTATGCCCAGCCAGCCCTCGCCCGGCACCAGGGCCTGACGCGGCAACACGAGGACCTGCTCGTCGGGGTTACCCATTCGGGTGCTCCAGCCGGGCCTTCGCGGCGTCCAGGCGCTCGCGGATCAGCGCCACATCCGGGACGCCTGGCACATCCAGTAGGGCAATCCACTCGTCAATCGCGCCGCGGTATGCGCGCAGACGCGCCAGCACGGGCCCCGCGTTGGTCGCAGCAATCTCCGCCCCCATTGCGGTGTCGCCGCGGGCCAGCCGTGTCGTGTCGCGCCAGCCGCCCGCCGCGAGGGCCGACGCGGTCGCCCAGTCGTTTGGCGCGTCCCCGGGCGACCCGGCCACCGCCTCCACGAGCGCCACAGAGCTGAGCAGCGGCAGATGGCTGATGGCGGCAACCAGTTCGTCATGCGCCGCGGCGTCAAGATCCACCGGCATAGCGCCACACGCCGCGGCGAGCGCCCGCACCCTCGCCGGGTCGCCTCCACCCACCGCTCCGGTGATGACCCACGGCCGCGCCTGGAAGAGCGTCGCCTCAGCGGCGCCAAACCCGCTGGCCTCGCGCCCCGCCATCGGGTGGCCGCCAACCCAAGGCAGACCCGCGCGTCTGGCGGCCTGCTCCAGCACATGCTTGGTGGACGCGACATCCGTCACCGTGGCGCCGGCACGAAGCGCAGCGCGCCACTCGCCGCCCAGCCGCCCCAGCAGCGCCACGCAGGCCAGCGGTGGTGCCGCCAACACCACGAGGTCGCAGGTGGCGATCAGTGCGTCGGCGTTGATGTACGCGGCGTCGATCACGCCAGCGGCGAGGGCTTCCTGCGGTCCAGCGCCAGAGGGCGTCCAGGCGCCAGTCCACCAGTCGCCGTCCGCAGCACGCAGTGCGCGCGCCACCGACCCCCCAATCAGCCCGAGACCTAATAGCCCGACGCGCGTGATGGCCGCAGCCTCCCCTACCGTCGCTGCCGCTGGCGACGGGCGATGCCGCGCCGCTCGTTGTCAAGCAACGCACGGAACTGCGGACAGATGTAGCAGGCGAGTTCGGGCATGACTCAGCCCACCTGGGGCAGCCCGGCGAGTGCCGCGGCCACCTTGTCGGCCGGGTACTCGAAGTCCTCAAGGCCGCCTTGGAGGTACTTCTCGTACGACGAAAGGTCAAAGTGGCCGTGGCCGGACAGGTTGAACAGGATCACGCGCTGCTCGCCGCGCTCCTTTGCCTCGAGCGCCTGGTCCACCGCCACCTTGATGGCGTGGGTGCTCTCAGGCGCGGGCAGTATGCCTTCGGTCCGGGCGAACTGCACACCCACGTCAAAGGAGGCGCGCTGGTGGACACTCTCCGCCTCAATCAGCCCATGCTCCTTGAGCAGCGACACGAGGGGCGCCATGCCGTGGTACCGCAGGCCGCCCGCGTGGATGGGCTCCGGGATGAAGCCCGACCCAAGCGTGTGCATCTTCACCAGCGGGGTCAGCATCCCGGTGTCGCCGAAATCGTAGGCGTAGACGCCGCGCGTGAGCGACGGGGCTGCGGCAGACTCCGCAGCGATCACGCGGTAGCGGCCCTCGCCGCGCAGTTGGCGTCCCACCCAGGGGAAGGCCATGCCGGCAAAGTTGGATCCTCCGCCGGCGCAGGCGATGACCACATCGGGCTCCTCGCCCGCGAGCGCCATCTGCTCGATGGCCTCAATGCCGATGACGGTCTGGTGCAGCAGCACATGGCTGAGCACGGAGCCAAGGGCATACTTGGTGTCGTCACGCGACGCGGCATCCTCGACGGCTTCGCTGATTGCCATGCCCAGCGAGCCCGGGCTGTCCGGGGTCTCGGCGAGGACCTTGCGGCCGTAGCTTGTGGTGGTGCTGGGGCTGGGCACCACCGATGCACCGTACGTCTCCATCAGCATGCGGCGGTACGGCTTCTGGTCGTAGCTCGCTCGGACCTGGTAAACCTTGACCTCAAGCCCGAAGAGGGCGCCAGCAAGCGCCAGCGAGCTCCCCCACTGGCCGGCCCCGGTTTCGGTCGCCAGCCGCTTCACGCCCTCCTGCTTGTTGAACCAGGCCTGGGGGATGGCCGTGTTGGGCTTGTGGCTGCCGCCCGCGCTCACGCCTTCATACTTGTAGTAGATGTGGGCTGGCGTATCGAGCGCGGCCTCAAGCCGATGCGCCCGGAAGAGCGGCGACGGGCGGTACAGCTGGTACGCCTCGCGAATGGGCTCCGGGATCTCGATATCGCGGTCCGTTGCAACCTCTTGCATGATCAGCGCCATTGGGAAGAGCGGCGCGAGGTCGGCGGGACCGATGGGCTGGCCAGTGCCGGGGTGGAGCGGCGGGAACGGCTGAATCCCGTTGGGCACGAGGTCCGCCGCGATGTTGTACCAGGCCCGCGGAATCCGGTCCTCGTCAAGGATGAACTTGCTCCGGCGAGGTGCGGGGCTGGCCATTCAGGGGTTCTCCGAGCTGGGCGGATACGGTCCGGGGAGCCTAGCGCGGGAACGCCGTACCCTGCAACCATCCCGCTCCAGCGAGCGTCAACCGCGGAGCGGGGCCTCCACCAGCGGCTCGTAGCGCGGTGCGCCGCCGCCAAGGTGGCTCCGGTACAGCACGAGGTGGTCTGCCCGGAACGCGCTGGACCATGCGTCGGTTGCTGCCCAGAGCGACTGGCCCAAGGCGTGCGAGACGGGTGGTCGCGTTGCGTCAGTCCGGGCGATGGTGAGATGCGCGCGCCGCGGGTGGGCCTCGACGTCGAAGCCCAGGCGGCGCAGGGGCGCCACAAGCCCAGCGTCGAGCGCCTCGAGTGCGCCGTTGCCCTGCTCCACGCCGATCCACAAGGTGCGCGGGTGGCGACCGTCAGGGAAGGTGCCGGCGCCTGCCAGCTCAACGTCAAACACGTCAACCCCGGCTGCAGCCTCGCGGGCGGCATCGCCCAGGGCCGGGATCAGCTCCGGGTCCGTGTCGCCCAGGAACCGCACGGTGAGATGCAGGTTCTCCGTGCGGACCCAGCGGGCGGAACGGCCCAGCGGGCCAAGCCGGACCGGATCGATGACGGACCGGCAGGCGTCCAGCGTCTGCGCTGGCAGCGGTACGGCGAAGAACAGGCGGAGCAGCGCCTCAGCCACCGGTCCCGCGCATGAACCTGTCGCGGTCGCCGGTGAGCACGGCAAGCGCATGATCCCGGTCTCGCCAGCCCGCGATATCGACCTCCTTGTTCTCGAGCAGCTTGTAGGTCTCGAAGAAGTGCTCGATCTCCACCAGGCGGTGCGGGCGCATCTGCTCCAGGCGCTCGATGTGCTGCTGGTGCGGATCGTCCACGGCAACACAGAGGACCTTGAAGTCGAAGCCTTTCTCGTCGCGCATCTCGAGCCCGCCGATGGGGCGGCCCCAGACATGGCAGCCGGTGAACGTGGGCTCGTCGATGATCAGCAGCGCATCCGTATGGTCGCCGTCGTCGGCGCGCGTCTTCTC
>JANYAA010000410.1 GCA_025355255.1 Chloroflexota bacterium
GGTCGCCGCGCTCCGGTACATCGCGTCGAGGATGTCCACCACGGTTGCGCCCAGCGCCGCCGGCGACGGGTTGAACGTGGTTGCGCCACGCGCGAGGTCCACCAGACGGTCCGTGACCCGGTCGTATGACCAGAGCACATCGTCCTGGGTCAACTCGGCGGTGACCAGCCCGTTTGGCCCCGCGCGCACAACGCGGTCGGCAAACATGTCCAGCACCACGGTCCCTCGCGCGCCGGTGATGCGGATGACCAGGTTGTGCCGATTGTCGAACGTTCCCAGCGGCAGCGAGGCGCCGCCGATTGAGCCGATCACGCCGCCGGCGAAGCGGACAACCAGGGCGTCGTGGAGCTCGACGCGGGCGCCGGCATTGGCGGTGAACGCTGCAATCTCGAGGGGCCGCAGCGACGGGACGAGTCGCAGGAGCAGGCCCAGAGCGTGGGTGAGCTGGCCCTGACCGTAGCCGCCGCCTGAGACGGCCGGGTCAAGCCAGGTCTCGCCCCGGGGCAGCGGCGTCGAGGAGTCGCCGATGTACGGCGTCCCGTCCGTGAGCAGGTTTCGGACGATCGTTGCCATCTCGACCGAGACGTGCTCAACCACGCCGATGCCATCGGGACCCTCGATGAGCGCCCGCGCCTTCTCGGAGATGCCCATCTCGTTCCAGGCGTACCCCAGCACGACGTGGACCCCGCGCTCGCGCGCCTCCCGCTCGATCGCCCAGGCGTCAGCGGGGTCAAGCGTGAAGGGCTTCTCGGCGAGGACATGGATGCCGGCCGCGATCGCCGCGCGTGCCTGCTCGGCGCGCAATGCGCCGGGTCCGGCGAGTGAGACGATGTCGGGCTTGGCCTCAATCACCTCGTGCCAGTCTGTGGTCGCGTGCGGAAAGCCAAACCGGGCCTGGATCTCGGCCAACTGCACGGGATCGCGCCGGTTGACAATCCAGGGCGCCACCCCCGGGCGACGCAGGAACCCCGGGATGTGCGCAAAGACCGCCCAGGCGCCAGCCCCGATGACCCCGTAGCGGAGGCGGCGTGCGGGCTCGCTCACTGCATGATCCAGCCGCCGTTGACGTCGATGGTGGCGCCTGTGACGTAGCTGGCCCGCTCCGACGCCAGGAAGCCCACCACCTCGGCGATCTCGCGCGGTTGGGCAAAGCGGCGCAAAGGCAGCGTCTCGGATAGGGCGGCCTTCTCGGCAGGCGTCATGTGGTCGGTCATGAACCCGGTGACCGCGCCCGGTGCCACAGCGTTCGCCGTTATCCCGAACGGCCCGTAGTTGCGGGCGAAGTTCTTCATCATGCTGATCACCGCGGCCTTGGTGGCGTTGTAGATCGCCGAGCTCGAGACGCCGCCCGTCCGGGCGCCGACGCTTGAGATGCCGATGAGCCGGCCCCAGCCGTTTGGCTTCATGGCCTCGGCCGCCGCCTGCGACAGGAAGAAGATCGCCCGGAAGTTGATCGTCGTCTGGAGGTCGTAGTCCTCCAGCGTCACCTCGGGCAGCGGATGCGTCGGGATGTAGAAGGCCGCGTTATGGACGAGGATGTCGAGACGTCCTTCGCGCGCGAGGATGTCGGCCACAACCTGCTTGGGCACCGTGACGTCCAAGAGGTCCGCCGACACGGTCCTGGCGCACGGCCCCGGGTCCTGCGAGAGCCTGTCGAGCCCCACCACCACGTTGCCCGCTTCGGCGAGCACGTCGCACATGGCGCGACCCATACCCCTGGCACTGCCGGTAACAAGCGCGACGCGCTCAACAGTCACGAGCACCTCCAGCAAGCCACCGGGTTAGCGCCGCGGCCCAACGCGCGGAGTTCAGGCGGGAGCGTGGGTCAGGCGGACCCGCAGCTGGTCAAAGCCCACCGCGGCCAGGAGCAGTACGCCGTTGGCAACCTCAATCCAGAAGGACGGCACGCCCAGCTGGATGAGGCCATTGCCCAGCACGCCGACGATGAGGACGGCGAGGATCGTCCCGATGATGCCGCCACGACCGCCCGCGAGGCTGGCGCCGCCGAGGACGACCGCCGTGACCACGCTGAGCTCGAGGCCGATGTTGGCGTTGATCGACGCCCCGCCAACCTGGGACAGCAGGATGAGCCCAGACAGACCGGCTGCAAACGCCGACATCATGAAGCCGATGAAGATCGCACGGTTTGTCCGGAGGCCCGCCAGACGGGCGGCCGTGGGGCTGGCGCCGATGGCGTACATGGACCGGCCGTACGTTGTGTAGCGAAGGATCAGCACGAAGATGACGATCATCGCGAAGAAGATGTAGACCGGCAGCGGCAGGCCCAGGATGCGGGTTGTTCCGAGTGGGTCGAAGTTCTCAATGCGGATTGTCTGGCCGTCACCAAGAACCTTCGCGAGTCCGCGGAAGATCGCAAGCGTGCCCAGCGTGGTGATCAGGGCGTTGATCCGGAAGACCGTCACGCTCAGGGCGTTGGCCACGCCGACCAGCAGCGCAGCAACCATGCCCACGACAAACGCCACTTCGTTGGGCGCGCCAAAGGCAAACGGCACCTTCGTCACGCCAGGCGTCGCGGCAACCACTGCCATCACCATGGCGGAGAACGCCGCGGTGGAGCCAACCGAGAGGTCGAACTGGCCGGCGATCAGGAGCACCGTGGCAGGGCAGGCGATGATCCCGATGCGGGCAACGTTCTGCAGGATGTTGACGAGGTTGTCAACGTTGAGGAAGAACTTCGAGGTGATCGAGAAGAAGACCGTGAGGATCACCAGCACGCCGAAGAGGGCTGCTGTCTCAGGGACAGCGCGACGCTTCTTCGGCTCATGCGGCAGAGGTGCCGGCGGAACGGCCTCCTTGGCGTTTGATCCCGTCTCCAGAGCTTCGCCAGCGGCCCGTCCGGCTCCGCCGAGCAGCTCGTCGTCTGCCACGCCCTACCCTCCTGCAGCGGCCAGCAGCTTGCTGGTCGTGATGTCGTCACCGACGAATTGGGCGGCGATGGCGCCCTTTGCCATGACATATGCGCGATCGGCGACCTGGACGGCCTCCTCATAGTCGGAGGTGACGATCAGGATCGCCACGCCGGTTGTCGCCAGATCACGCAACGTGGAATAGATGTCTGCGCGAGCGCCGACGTCCACACCGCGGGTGGGCTCGACAAGCACGAGCGCCTTTGAGTCGCGCTCCAGCCAGCGCGCCAGCAGCACCTTCTGCTGGTTGCCGCCGGAGAG
>JANYAA010000442.1 GCA_025355255.1 Chloroflexota bacterium
GGTGCGATCACGGATATTCCGGGCGTCAGTGTTGGCCACGCGACGCTGTTCTCGGGTGACGGTCCCCTCCGCGTTGGCCACGGCCCGGTCCGCACCGGGGTCACAGTCATCGTCCCGCACGATGGCGACCCGTGGGTGGAGCCCGTCTTCGCTGGCTGTCACCGACTGAACGGGAACGGCGAACTCACGGGCCTCGAGTGGGTCCGCGAGTCCGGGTTCCTCGGCGGCGCCATCGGGCTGACAAACACGCACAGCGTCGGCATCGTCCGCGATGCGCTCGTTGCCCACGCCGCCCGGTCCCACGAGCCGCACGAGGTGTTCTGGGCGCTGCCGGTGGTCGGGGAGACGTACGACGGCGGGCTCAACGACATCAACGGGTTTCACGTGAAACAGTCCCACCTCGACGCGGCGCTGGCGGGCGCGACTGGCGGGGCCGTCGCCGAAGGCAATGTCGGTGGCGGGACCGGGATGATCTGCCACGAGTTCAAGGGCGGCATCGGCACGGCGTCGCGCCGCGTGGCCGAGCCGGACGGCGGCTGGACTGTTGGCGCGCTGGTGCAGGCCAACTATGGCGCGCGCGAGCTGCTGCGCATCGACGGCGTGCCCGTGGGTGAGGCTGTCCCAGTCAGCGAGGTCCCGAGCGCCTGGGCAGCCGTTGAGGCGATCGAGGCGGAGGCCGAGGCGGCCCCCCGCCGCGCGCCAGGCCTTGCGTCGCGGTCCGGGCCAGGTGGTGGCTCCATCATCATCGTCCTGGCGACCGACGCGCCGCTGCTGCCGCACCAGTGCGAGCGGCTCGCCCAGCGCGCCAGCCTTGGTCTTGCCCGGATGGGCAGCATTGCGTCGCACGGATCGGGCGACATCTTCATCGCCTTCGCCACCGGCAACCGCGACCTCTCGCGTGCGGCTGGCGAGCGCGATCCGCGAGGGACCGTGGACGTGCGCATGGTCACGGACCGGGCCATCTCGCCGCTCTTCCAGGCAGCCGTTGAGGCGACCGAGGCCGCCATCGTCAATGCACTGCTGGCCGCCGAAACGATGACGGGCCGTGACGGCATCACCGCGCATGCGCTCAATCACGACCGGCTTCTGGACGTGATGGCGGCGTATGGCCGCGGACCGCGGGCCGGCGCACGGGGCTGACATGCCCAACGGGATGCTCTAGACGGATCAGCCGCCACCGGCCACGCGGTCTCGTCGAGCAAACTCGGCCAGCGCCTCCCGGCACTCGGCCTCCTCGCGCAGTGCCTGCCGCACGATCCACGGGTCAACGCGCGACGAGTCCTCGAGTGTGACCGTCGCGCCGCCCGGACCATCGTCGATGACAATTCCGGACGCGTTGCGGTAGTCCGCCATCCAGTTGGCCTGGAGCGTGACCAGCACGCTCGCCACCACGGATGGCGTGAAGAGCCAGTCGAGGTGCGCGGCGTTGAGGCGGTCCACAAGCGCATCAAGGCGAACGGGCACGCCGCGCTCAAGCCGTGCAACCGCGTCCACGACGCGCAGCGACGTGAACGGGTCGCCGCTCTCCGCGATCACCGGAGGCGCTGGCATGACGCCCGGGAAGCCCGCAGGGGCTGGCCGCAGACCGCTCATGCCTTCACCGGGTGCCGAGGAGCTGCGAGGCGGGACGGTGTCGACATCGCAGCCGATTGTAGAGGCGCTACTCCGTGGCCGGCGCGCCGGCGTCAAGCACCGGCAACTCCCGCCCGCCTTCGGCCGACTGGCCCTCGATGGCGCCCACCCCGTACGGCACCCACTTGGACGGGTCGCTCAGACGATGCGCCTCGGTGTTGCCGCGCTCGTGAGCAAGGGTGAAGCCCGCGGGCTCAATCCACATCTTCTTGCCGTCAAGCAGGCCCGTGATGCCTTCCTGGCCCGGCTCAGGGCGGGGATGCTGGCAGTACCGGCACTTTGACGAGTCATGCGGCTTGTAGTCCGTCGGCTCCTCGTACGTCGTGATGTAGCCCTCGTAGTTGCGGACGATCACCTTGTGGTCCGAGTAGGACACGAGGTAGTTGGGCATGACGGGGATCTTCCCGCCGCCGCCGGGCGCATCCACGATGTACTGCGGCACGG
>JANYAA010000109.1 GCA_025355255.1 Chloroflexota bacterium
CTGGGCAGCCACTACATCCGGACGGCCCGGGCGAAGGGCGTTGGTGAGCGGGCGGTCGTGCGCAAGCACGGGATGCCCAACGCGATGCTCCCGGTGGTGACGATCGTCGGCCTGCAGGTGGGTGGCCTGCTTTCGGGCGCCGTCCTCACCGAGACCGTGTTCAACCTCTCAGGCGTTGGCAGGGCGGTGTTTGAGGCCATCGGCAGCCACGACTTCGCGGTGATTCAGGGCTTCACCCTTATCGTCGCCATCGGCTTCTTGGCCATCAACCTCATCGTCGATGTCAGCTACGCCTATCTCGACCCGCGGATCCGACCGTCGTGAGGACGCCATGACCAGCGGTATCGCCGCCGTTCCCGGACCGGCCGCCGAAGCCGCAGCGCCCGGCACCGCGTCAAGCCTTTGGCGCGACACGCTCCGCAACATCCTGCGCCAGCGCAATGCGCGCGTGGGTCTGACGATCCTGGCTGTCCTTGTCTTCTGCGCCGTGTTCGCTGACGTGCTCTCTGCCTACGATCCGGACCAGGTGCTCTTCGGCTCCGGTGAGAAGCGGCTCACCCCGCCCTGCGTCCACATCGTCGGCTGCCCGGCCGCACAGCCCGAGCACCTCTTCGGACTCGACCAGAACGGCCGCGACGAGTTCAGCCGGGTTGTCCATGGCGCCAGGGTCTCGCTCTGGATCGGGTTTGTGACTGTCGGCTTCGCCATCGCCATCGGGACACTCATCGGGCTCGTCGCGGGATACGCGGGAGGCATCGGCGACACGCTGCTGATGCGCGCGATGGACATCCTGCTGACCTTCCCATCGCTCCTTTTGGCCATTTCGATCGTTGCCGTTCTCGGGTACGGGCTCATCAACGCCCAGCTCGCCATCGGCATTGTGGCGATCCCGGTCTACGCCCGGATCATGCGCGCATCCGTGCTGTCGGTTCGCGAGAACGACTTTGTTGTGGCGTCACGCGCGCTTGGGGCTGGGGCAAGCTCGCTGATCTTCCGGCGCATCTTGCCCAACGCGCTGACGCCGATCGTGGTCGCCGGCACGCTCGGCATCGGCGGGGCGGTCCTCGATGTCGCCGCGCTGTCCTTCCTCGGCATCGGCGCCCAGCCGCCGCTCGCGGAGTGGGGCTCGATGATCGGGACCAACGGGATCAGCCTCATCTTCAATGCCCCATACCTCATCGCCGCACCCGGCGTGGCCCTGTCGCTCACGGTGTTCGGCTTCAACCTCTTTGGCGACGGCGTCCGAGACGCGCTCGACCCGCGGTTGAACCGATGACGGGCCAGCCCACGCGCCGCTCCGCCAGCGGTTCGGCGCTCGAGACCTTGCCCCGAATCGAGGAGCTCGATCCGCGCTCGATGCGCAAGAAGCGCCAGGCTGTCGGATCGCCCCTCCTCAAGGTCCGCGGCCTCCACACGTCGTTCCACACACGCGACGGCGTGGTCCGCGCCGTTGACGGCATCGATTTCGATGTTGCGCGCGGCGAGATCATGGGGCTCGTCGGCGAATCTGGCTGCGGCAAGAGCGTGACCAGCCTGTCGCTGCTCCGCCTCATCCCAGCGCCGGGGCGCATCGAGGCGGGCTCCGTGGAATTCGACGGCAAGGACCTCCTGACCCTATCCGGCGACGAGATGCGCAAGATCCGGGGTGACCGGATCTCGATGATCTTCCAGCAGCCGACATCCTCCCTCAACCCGGTTTGGGACGTCGGCCGCCAAGTTGCCGAGGTCCTTGAGCTCCACCGGAAGATGAAGGCTGGCCCGGCCCGCTCTCGTGCCCTCGAGCTCCTCAAGATGGTGGGCATCCCGGATCCGGAGCGACGCCTCAAGGCCTATCCGCACGAGCTCTCGGGCGGCATGGCACAGCGCGTGATGATCGCGATGGCCCTCGCCTGCGAGCCCGAGCTCCTGATCGCCGACGAGCCCACGACGGCGCTCGACGTCACTATCCAGGCCCAGATCCTCGACCTCATCCGGACGCTCCGCGATCAGATGGGCACGGCCGTGATCCTCATCACCCATGACCTCGGCGTGGTGGCCGAGATGGCCGACCGGGTGGCGGTGATGTATGCGGGCGAGATCGTCGAGCAGGCGGACGTCCGCGAGCTGTTCGCGAATCCGCGGCATCCGTATACCCGCGGCCTCATCGGCTCGGTCCCGGTCGTCGGGGTGATGAAGGACGAACTCGACGTCATCCCAGGCAACGTTCCCAACCTTGTGGACCTGCCGCCCGGCTGCCGGTTTGCTCCGCGCTGCTCCGCCCGTGTCCAGGAGAAGGTGGACCTCGCCGCCACGCACCACCCAGCGCTGCTCCCGATTGGCGCGGACGGCCACACAGTCCGCTGCTGGCTCTATCACGATCTTGAGGGGCGCCCGGTGCCCGCCCGGGAGGACGCCCGATGACGGTCTCCACGACGCCCGCCGTGGCGACCTCTGGCCCGGTCGCTGCGGGACGACCGCTCGTCGAGATCCGCGATCTCGTGAAGCACTTCCCAATCCATGGCGGGATCCTCCAGCGGACCGTCGGTCTGGTGCGGGCGGTTGAGGGCGTCAACCTCCAGATCACTCGCGGCGAGACGCTTGGCCTCGTCGGCGAGTCTGGCTGCGGCAAGACCACGGTGGCGAGGCTGCTGCTCCGGCTCATTGAGCCCACCAGCGGGTCGATCGTGTTTGACGGGGACGACATCACGCGGCTGCGCGGGTCGGCCCTCAAGCCGTACCGGCGCCGGATGCAGATCATCTTTCAGGATCCGTACGCCTCTCTCGACCCGCGGACGCCCATCGGCGACAGCATCGGCGAGGGCCTCCGCATTCACGGCATCGGGACGCAGGCGGAGCGTCGCGAGCGGGTCCGCAAGATGATGGATCTCGTGGGGCTCATGCCCTACCACGCTCGCCGCTAC
>JANYAA010000499.1 GCA_025355255.1 Chloroflexota bacterium
AGCAGCTCCACCTCGTCGGCGGTGCCATGGCGCGGGGTGGCTGCGCGGCGGACGCTGACAATCGACCCGCCCTCGACCACGCCGAGGGTGAGGTTGGTGTTGCCGACGTCGATCACGAGGAGCATATGCCGATGATACGGGGGTCGCGCGAGCGGGCTCGTCACGGGGCCTCATGCCCCTGCGCCACGCCCAAGCCTCGCGCCGCAGCATCCCCAGTGCTAGCGGGCGGCTACGTGCCAGTGGCTGATGCTGAGCCGTGGGCCGGCGCGCCTCAGCCATGCCCAGGCAGGCGTCGCAGCATCCGTGGTGCTGCGGGACGCGATACGGAGCCCCGATGACCGGATCGCACCGTCAACCCGCGATTGCTCGGCGCCGCTGCCGCCACCAGGCTGCGCGACTAGCCTCCCCGATGCTCCGCCGGTCGGGCCAGCGGCGCGAAACACCCCGTGACGCGGGCCATACGTTCTGTTAGCCTGCGCCGCCATGCGTCCCTTCCGCCGCCCAAGTCGCCCGCGGATCACCGCTCGCCGCGTCGTGAGCGTGATCGCCGGCCTGCCGCTTGTCGCCCTGTTCGTCATCATCGCCGGGGCGCACCTCGGCTGGGGTCCCCTCCACGGCAGCACACCGCTCAAGGATCGCCTGTTTGGCGCCGGCGGCCGCATCGCGTTTATCGGCAGCAGCGTGCCTGGCGCGCAGCCTGGCGGCGGCTACGGCGGCCGCACAACGCTGGGCGCAGACGGCCTGCCCCACAAGGTGGTGCGCAACCTCGACGACTTCTTTGACCCGCAGGTCCTGCGCGTGGAGCCCGGCACCACCGTGGAGTTCCACAACGACGGTCGCAACCCGCACACGGTCACCGCGGATGACGGCAGCTACGACAGCGGCAACCTGGCCAACGGCGAGGTCTTCGCGCACACGTACGACAAGGCTGGCGTCTACACGTTCAACTGCAAACTGCACGGCGCGCCGGGCATCGGCATGGCGGGCGTGATCCTGGTGGGTGACGCGCAGCTCCCCGCAGGCAAGGGCGGCGACGTTGGCCCCGGCCGCGAGCCCGTCCCAACCCAGCTTGGCAAGATCATCCATGTCCCTGCGGAGCAGCCCACAGTGCAGGCCGCGGTGAACGCCGCCAAGCCGGGCGACCTCGTCCTGGTGGCCCCTGGCGTCTACCACGAGGCGGTGCTCGTGAGGACGCCGTACATCACCATCCGAGGCGAGGACAGGAACACCACGATCCTTGACGGCAACCTGACGCAGTCAAACGGCATCCACGTTGTGGAGGCGGACGGCGTGGCTGTCGAGAACATGACCGCCCGCCACTACCAGCTCAACGGCTTCTACTGGTCGTCGGTCAACGGCTATCGCGGCTCGTACCTGACCGCCTACGGCAACGGCGACTACGGGATCTACGCGTTCGACTCGGTCTGGGGCCGATTCGACCACGCCTACGCCGCGGGCCAGCCGGACTCCGGCTTCTACATCGGCCAATGCAATCCGTGTCACGCCGTCATCGACGACATCGTCTCCGTCCACAACGCGCTGGGTTACTCTGGCACCAACGCCGGCGGTGACCTGATCCTCGCCAACTCGGAATGGGTGGACAACCTCGCAGGCATCGCGCCCAACACGCTTGACTCAGAGAAGATGGCGCCGCAGCAGGCGATCACCATCGAGGGCAACTGGGTCCACGACAACAAGGCCAAGGACGCGCCCACCAAGCGCCTTGAGTACCCGACGTACGGGATCGGCATCGTCATCGCGGGCGGCCGCGACAACCTGATCGCCGGGAACCTGGTGGAAGACAACCCGACGTTCGGCATCGCGATGCTGCCCAACCTCGACGACAACCTCTGGCCCACCCAGAACAACACCGTGCGCGACAACGTGGTGCGCAGGTCCGGGCGAGCCGATCTTGCGCTGGGCGCCGTGAGCATGCACGGCGACTGCTTCAGCGGGAACGACTACGGGACAAGCCTGCCGCCGGCGATCGAGACGTTTGCCGGCTGTGGGGCGCGCATCGGCGGTGGCGGCGACGCCGGGCCGACGATGTCGCTGCTGGCCAAGTTTGGACAGGCGCTGGGCGGGCACTGGTACACGGGCGACTGGAAGGCTGAGCCGCAGCCGCCGGCGCAGGCGCAGATGCCCAATGCGCTGACCGCGGCGCCGGTCCTGGCCGTCCCCGAGACGGCGGTGCCGGGGCCGATCACGATCCGGACGATGGACCAGGTGAAGGCGGCTGCGTCGGCCGGCACGCGGGCAGGGCTGCCTGCGTCGGCATCGGCACCCGTCACGAGAGAGGTGATGATCTTGGGCATCCCGATGGCAGCAGGGCTGACCACGCTGCTGGGCCTGTACGGCTACATCCTGCCGTTCGTGCTGTACGCGGCCTGGGTGGCGATCTCGCTGTGGGACCTGGTCCGGCGGGAGGACATCGAGGATCGCCGGCGCTTCGGCTGGATGACCCTCGTGCTCCTGATGCCGTTTCTGGGTCCAGTGGTGTACCTGGTGGCGGGCGGTTCGCCGATCAAGCGCTCCATTCGCCTGTACCTGGTTTTTGGCGCCATGGCGATGTATCTGGTGATCGCCGCGCTGGCGTTCATCCTCGAGCTGATCTAGGCCCTCTCAGCGCATATTCCGCCCGGACATTCGGGTCGCGAAACGAGTCACCCGCCTCGTGTCGGCAGCTGCCGCGCAGCTGCGCTAGGCGAAAGCTAGTGTCGTGTCCTAGGGTTAGATCGTCCTGGCAGCCTACGCCCAAAGTACGACCCTGTGGCGGTTTGGCACTTGACAGGTCTGCCAAGTGGCTCACGATGAGCGCCACCAAGCCTCTGCTCAGATCAGGAGGTCGTGGTGGTTGGCGTTCAGCTGAAGGCTGCGGTGCTCGTCTCCGCGTTCGCTTTTGCTATCGCCGCTCCGGTGACCCTTGCCACCAACCCTCGGTATGGGGGTTACGCTACATCTAACTATTACAGCGGAGTGAGCGGCTACATCGATCAGTCGGTGACATCATCAACGACCGCCTTCCATGCCGCGTGGATCACCATTTGTCCAAACAGCGACTGCGGTCACTGGGTTCAGATAGGAACATATCAGGGCGATTTTGCCGGCGGGAGCAGTCCCTCTGCTGTCCATGTCTACTATGAGAACGCGGACGCGTGCGGGGACTACCACGTCCTAGACAAGGGCGTCCCGAACCTGCACAACTATCCGTACGCGGTGTACTGGAATGGAGGTTCCAGCCGCCTACAACTGTGCAACAACGGCGACCACCGTCTCGCCTATGACTTCGCGTTTCGGAAAGGCCCTATCCCGAACGTTCCGTTTGCGTTCGGCACCATAGGTGCGAGTAGTGGCACGGCGGAGGCGCTAACGGAGCTGCAGAATTCGCCGCCGGAGGGCACCGACTGGTTCGGCTGCGATGACAGCCACCTGTGCACCTCGAGCACTTGGGGCATGCAACTGTTCACGGGCAGCTCTTGGCAGTCCTGGACCTCCCCATCCACGAAGTTCGAGAATCTTCCGCCAGCCGTACACACCTACCACAACTACTGGTCCTTCAAGACATGTCCTTCTTCGTGTTGAGTTTCGCAGCTTCGAGCCGATCACGGCCCTCGCCGAAGGCGTGGTCGCGCCCGGCGGAGGCTTGCGGTGCTGGACGTTAGATCGGAGGAGGCCGGCCCGATGACTTGGTCCACCGGAAGGACGGAGCGGTCGATGGGGAGCTGGCACAGGCGCTGGGTCGTATTTGGGGCGCTAGTTGCGCTTGGGCTGGCGGCTGCCACCGGGATCCTGGGCGGCGTTGCATCGTCGTCTTCTGGGGCTGGATCGGTGGCTAACGCCGACGACGCCAGGGCGGCGGCGGCGCAGCACTTGCCGCCTGACGCGAAGTTCCGCTCGGCGACTGCTGGACCGTTCGGCGCCGTCTATGTGCCTCTTGACCGCCAGAGTGCGGACACCGGCGATGTCCCGGCGTCTACGCAGGTTTGGGTGGTGACGTTCGATCGCCAAGTCCAGATCTGCCCGCCCGACGGTTCTGCGTGTTGGGCACCCAGAAGCGGGACGTCGGTGGTCGTCCTCGACGCCGGTACAGGTAAGTTCTTGTTCTCCTCGACGTTTGCTCCTGCGCCCTGATGACCCGGCATCGCGAATGCCCGGAACTACGTAGCCAAGGAACAGTCCGCTCGCGGCGCGGGCCTATGGTCACGCACGTTCAGCCGGCACAGACGAGTGCACGTGGCACGCTGAGGCAGTCCGGGACTTGGCGCCCCTGCTCTCCGGACCGTCCGAGGTGGCTTGCGTAGGGACCCCCCGGACCAATGTGGGTTGCGGCCGCTCGCAAACTTCACCCACCCGCAACCCACCCGGTCGGCTACGATCCAGCAGCAGTCGGGCCGCTCCGGGAATGGCGGCGCGGCGACCTGTTCCACTGTCCTCGAGCCCAGCGAGGTGGAAGCCCACCGTGACCAGCGAACCGCCCGCGAAGTTCTTCGTGAACTCGGGCCTCGTCACCAGCCGGACCGATATCCGGCACCTGCTCCGGCCCACGCTCAAGCAGACCGTCGCGTACCGGTATTACCGGGGACGCGAGCTCGTCGCGCATGGCATGGGCTGGGTTGAGCGGGTCGTGGCGGACGAGCCGGAGACGTCCACGTACTTCACGCCGCTGGCCATCACGATCAACGTGGACTCATTTGAGCACCTCGAGTTTGAGACGCGCACCGACCAGTTGATCGTCTACACGCTTGTGCAGGGTGATGAGCGGGTGGTGGTGGAGTTTGTGCCGAGTGCACCGGCGGAGCACTCGGCAGCCGAGTCGATCCAACAGCCGGGGTCGCATTCGGGCGACTTCGTCCAGATGGAGCTCCTGGGCCTGGACGGGACCGAGGAATAGCGCGCGGCGGCCCGCGCCCGTCCTAGCGGCCGCGCTCGCCGCGGGCGTACGGAATCCCGAGCGCCGCTGGCGCGCCAATCCGCTTGCGCATGGCCTCCCGTGACCCGGCGACCAGGGCGAGGAGCACCAGCGCGTAGGGGAGCATCTCGAGGAAGAACGTATTCGGGTGGTAGTCGAAGAACGGGTTCGAGAGGCCGAAGATCGTTGGCGGGAGCTGCATCGCGAGCGTGAGCTGGACAACCGCGCCGAAGAGATAGGCGCCAATCGCCGCGCGGAACGGCGACCACGAGGCGAAGATCACAAGCCCAACGGCGATCCAGCCGCGCCCGTTGACCGTGAGTGCGCCAAACCAGCCGGGCTGCACTGCGAGGGTGATCGTGGCGCCCGCGAGGCCCGCCAGCAGGCCGCCCGCGACAACATAGCGGTAGCGCGTCGCCACCACGTCCACGCCAAGCGCATCGGCGGCCGCCGGCTCTTCGCCAACCGATCGCAGGTTCAGGCCTGGTCTCGTGTGGCTGATCCAGTACCACGTCGTCGGCACCAGCAGGTACCCGATGTAGACGAGCACGCTCTGCTCGGTGAACGCGATGGGCCCGAGGATCGGGATGTGCGCCAGCACGGGGATCGAGAACCTCGGCAGCAGCGAGATCGAGCCGGCATTGCTCAGCCCCTCGCCAAGCACGCGGGCGAGGCCCGTGCCGAGAAACGTGAGCGCCAGGCCAGACACCACTTGGTCGGCCCGGAACGTGATCGTGATGATGGCGTGGAGGAGGCTCAGCAGGCCGCCGGCGAGCATCGCCACGACAACGCCCAGCCAGGGGTTGCTCGTCGAGACTGCGGTGGCGTACCCCGCCACGGCGCCAATCAGCATCATGCCCTCGACCCCGAGGTTGATGACGCCCGCGCGCTCGGCAAGGATCTCGCCGATGGCAGCGAAGAGAAGGATTGTCCCCACGGCGATGCCGGCAGCCATGATCAACTGCAGGTCCACGACTACCCCCGCCTGCCCGCGTGGCCTGCGGCCGCCGGCATCCGACGGGTGATCCCGACGCGGTAGCGGAGGAACACTTCGCTCGCGATCAAGCAGAACAGGATGATCCCCTGGATCATTGCCGGCACCCCAGAGGGCTGGATCTCGCGCCCGGCAAGAATGAGCCCGCCGAACAGGATTGCCACGGGCACCACGCGCAGCGGGTGGAACTTGGCGAGGTACGCAACGATGATTGCGGTGTAGCCGTAGCCGGGGGAGAAGTTGTCCTGGAGCCGGTGCACGACGCCCGAGATTTCAGCCATCCCCGCGATGCCTGCCAGTCCGCCCGAAACCGCGAACACAAGCAGGACGTTGCGCGCGATCCGGATGCCGGCGTAGCGGGCGGCTCGAGAGTTGTCGCCGATGAGCCGGATCTCGTAGCCCCACGCACTGCGCTGCACAATCAGCCACACGACGCCGGCGGCGACCAGCGCGATCAGGAACCCGCCGTGCACCGTCAGGCCCCGCAGCGCGGGGATCGAGGCGGCGAGGTCGCTCAGGCGCGGCAGCCACGCCTCCTGGGAGAAGCGCTTCGACATCTGGAAGCCGCCCTCCGTCCACGGGCCGAAGACCCAGTACTGGATCCACGCGAACGCGATGCTGTTCAGCATCAGGGTGGCGATGATCTCGTTGACGCCGAAGCGCGTCCGCAGGAGGCCCGGGATGAGGCCCCACAGCGCCCCACCCAGGAACCCGGCGACCAGCATCGCGGGAAGGACGACGATTGCGGGCGCGCCGGCTGGCACGAGCGGCACGAGCACCACCGCGCTGGCCGCCCATGCGCCCAGAAGCAGCTGGCCCTCGGCGCCGATGTTCCACAGCCGCATTCGGAAGGCGAGCGAGCAGGCGAGACCCGTGAGGATCAGCGGGGTGGATTTGACGAGGGTGTCGGAGATGGCCCCGGCGCTGCCGAGCGAGGAGCTGACGATATGGAGGAAGACCTTGCCCGGATTGGCGCCGACGATCGCGAGGATCGCGGCTGAGATGGCAAGCGCCAAGACGAGCGCTCCCGCCGTGAGGGCGGGCGACAGCCAGCGCGGTGCTGCAAGGCGCGGTTCCAGGCGGAGGGTCCACGGGAGCCCGCCACCCTTGGGGAGCCGGCGACCCGGTGCGGTCACGCGGCACCTGCGGTGGTTGGCGCGGCGCTGGCGCCGTGCTCCTCGCGCGCGCCACCTGTCATCAGGAGGCCGACGCGAGTTAGATCCGCGGTGGCGGGATCCTCGGTGCCGACGATCCGGCCCTCGTAGAGCACCACCACGCGGTCTGACAGGGCGAAGACCTCGTCGAGGTCCTCCGAGATGAGCAGGATCGCCGCGCCCGCCGCCCGCCGCTCCATGAGCAGACGGTGGGCCGCCTCCACCGCGCCGACATCCAGACCGCGGGTGGGCTGGACGGCGATCATCAGGCGTGGCTCCGATTCGATCTCCCGGGCGAGAATCAGGCGCTGGATGTTGCCGCCGGAGAGGAGACGCGCCTCGGTGTCGATCGAGGGAGCCGAGATGTCGTAGCTCTCCTTGACCTCCGTCGCCGACGCGCGCGCCGCCACCATGTCGATGGACCACCCGCGCGCAATGGGCTTGTGCCGGTACCGCTTCATGATCAGGTTGTCGACGAGTGAGAGGTTCGGGGCCGTCCCCACGCCGGTCCGGTCCTCGGGCACGTGGGCGACGCCGTGCTGGATCACCTTGCGGACCGATCGATTCGCAAGGTCCTCGCCGCCAACGAGGATGCGGCCGCGGCAGTGGCGCAGGCCGCTGATGACCTCAGCGAGCTCGCTTTGGCCGTTGCCGGCGACAGCCGCGATGCCGACGATCTCACCGGACCGAACCTCGAGGGTGACCCCGCGGAGGGCCGGCACACCCCTGTCGCCGTCTGCCTCAACGTGGTCAAGCGCGAGCACAACGTCGCCCGGCGGGAGCCAGGTCCGCTCGAGGCTTTCTAGGACTTCGCGGCCGACCATGAGTTGCGCCAGGTGCGGCTTGGTCATGCCCGCGGCTGGCAGTCCTTTGGCCGTTACCTTGCCGCGGCGCATCACGGTGATCCGATCCGCGATCGAGAGCACCTCGCCCAGCTTGTGGCTGATGAAGATGATGCTGCGTCCGGCCGCGGTCATTGAGCGGAGCGTGTGGAAGAGGTCGTCCACCTCCTGGGGCGCGAGGA
Organism: Chloroflexota bacterium; assembly: GCA_025355255.1. Taxonomy (GTDB): domain Bacteria; phylum Chloroflexota; class Limnocylindria; order Limnocylindrales; family CSP1-4; genus CAIXZV01. The sequence goes on from JANYAA010000499.1 coordinate 8,082, forward strand.
CCGCGGTGGGCTCGTCCATGATCAGCACGCGGGCGCCACGGTAGAGCACCTTGAGGATCTCGACCCGCTGCCGCTCGCCGACGGACAGCTGCCAGA